>NZ_JAPEHY010000008.1:0-154772 GCF_028823715.1 Shewanella sp. K8 | reverse complement strand
ATGAGCAGATGTCTTTCGCCCCCATGTGAGATGGTGCTGTGGAGATATTGAGAATAGATTGACCCGCTTGTCTGGGCAGATTTATCCAGTCTCTGGAGCACAAAGACTTCACCCAACCGGTATCCTCAATAAAGGTACTCGAGGCTTAAGTAAAGAAGCCACCTGAACAAGGTGGCTTTTTTGCGTTTGGAACCTGTGAATTTTGCATTAATCCAGCTCTAGATGTCTGGCGCTGTATGGTGATGACTCACCTATCTTGCTAACCTATCATCGTTCACATTTCCATTATCCCCTCAATTACTATTTGATGCCGCTTGGATGACAGTTACCGGACTCCCAGGAAATGAATCGATCACAGCTTGTGCTTCTTTTGGGGTTGTTTATGATCTTGGGATTGCCAGAAAAAGGAGTCAGGCATGAAGCAGACCAATTCCCAAAAGAAACTCACGGTTGAACGCTTGCTGAGAGTCGATGGCACTGAGGCTAATCTATACCGGGGGGAAGAGAACATCTTTTTCTTAGCGGATGATAAGGGTTGCCTGTTGCCGATTAAAGATAAGGAAGGAGCCACTATCTATGGCATAGATACTAAGGCTTTTGCCCATCTTGGCGGCCACTTCTACGGCGATAAGACTCATCTCTATATACGTCCTGAGCGCAGCGGTCGCTGGGGTGTCTTTCCTCTGGTCCACGGTCACTTGAGAATATTGAATGAATGGTATGCATTTGATGAGCGCTATCTTTACTCCGGGATGTTTGGCGCTCGTAGGCGTATTGAGGGGGAACTCAGGATACCTCCGGGAAAGGGATACTATGCTGTCGATAGTAAACATGCCTACATAAATTCGACCAGAATAAACAATAGCTGCGCTGCCAGTTTCATCGGCCTGGAGTGCGATTATGCCCGAGATGCGAGTCAGGTGTATTTTCGTGGCAAGGCCATTGAAGGCGCTGACCCTGATAGTTTTCTGAGCTTTAACTTCAACGAACGCACGGGATTAGGCTTCGATGCCATCGACAAATACAGGGGCTACAATCTGGGGAAGGCCGACTCGAATAGTGCGGAGATAAAAGATCTTCAACTTTTCTTCAGTCTCTATCCGGGAAGTGAACAGACATACTCCTGGCTGTTAAACAGCAAAAGCAGTACCGACGAAACGGAACCCTGCTGGCAGTTTTTGGGTGATGGTTTTGCCGTTACTGAGCAGGCGGTTTATTTCACGCTACCGCCTTTTGCCTTGGCGGGAGAAAGTCTGCAAGGAAACCATGCAGGACGACTGCAGGATAAGGACAAGTATCAATGCTTGACTGAACTGGCGCCGGGCAAGTTCCAATATTTACAGCAGGGCTATTATCTGTATGACTGCCAACTCTACTGGCGAGACCTTGAAGACAGGTACCATTTTTGTGCGTTAAAGCTCAGTAAGGTCAATGCCGCGACGTTTACTTGTATTGGTGGTGAGTATTTCACTGATGGGAGCAAAGTCATCTGTCGTGGCAAGATATTGAAAGGTGTTCAGCCAGATGTTGTACAGCTTTACTCTGAATACCTATTGAGTGATGGCCTGTCGCTCTATTATCGGGGCAAGAAATTGAGTCGTGTGATGCTGGAGAACTTTGAATACCTCGGACACCATTATTTCAGTATTGCAGGACAGCTTTATCGTCATGACCGCGAGTTGAAAAACGCCAAGTCTCAATCGGTTTACCAAAGCAATTGCCGCTTTATCTCCGCTGAGTGTCTTGCCCTGAATAATGGCAGGGTGATTTATCGTAATCTTTTGCAAAACAAACAATTGGATGGTGCAAGTTTGGTAGTTTTCAATCACTACTTTGCCAAGGATGGTAAGCATGTATATTGCATCGACTGGAATGACAGGTTTCATGTAATAGCTGAGGCTGATCCGAAAACCTTTCACGCTCCAGATTTCAGACAAGATGTTAAGCTGCAGCAAAAAGGGCATGATAAGCAACGGACTTTTGATTGGCGGCAGTTGTTACCTGAGCCCGAATATTCCTGAGCCTTTGGCTTATGTTCTGGGCTGGTTCGCTGTTTACGGCTGCTTGGTTTTGTCTAGAGAAAACCCTGGATGCCCACCACGGCTTGGCTTTGCCTGAAAAAGCTGCAATCAGAGGTGTTTGTGCCAAAAAGTCCTTTACCTTTAGGAAGGCTTTTTGCATAATGCCCCTCGTTCCACAGGGGTGTAGTTCCAATTGGTAGAACAGCGGTCTCCAAAACCGACGGTTGCGGGTTCGAGTCCTGCCACCCCTGCCACATTCCAGACGGCCCGAATAGCAATATGCGGGCCGTTTTCCTTTATGACGGCATTCAAAGTTTCTCTGTTCTCGATATAAAAACAGCAGCCCTACAGGCTGCTGTTTGAGCTACCACTTTGCTTACTGAACCATGAGCAAGCAGGGATTACCAGGTGTAGTTGATACTCAGCTCCAGGCTTCTCGGTTCACCAAAGAAACCCTGGTTGTAAAAGTCGATGCTGGAATAATACTTCTTGTCGAACAGGTTCCGGACATTTAACCTGGCAACTAGATTGTCCTGTATTTGATAGCTGGCCATCAGATTAGCCAGGAAATAGCTATCCTGCCTGGAAGAAGCTTTGTTAGGGCCTACCTGGTCTTTGTAGGTTTTACTTTGCCAGCTGATGTTGCCTCCCAGAGTCAGATCGCTCAGCGCCCCGTCGAAGTGATACAGGCTGGAAATACGCAGCAGATGCTTGGGCAAATGAGTCCCGAAGGGGCTGCCATCGGCCTTTTCTGATTCGCTATAGGTATAGCTGAAGAACACGTCCAAGTCGTCGCTGGGGTGGCCGCTAAGCTCCAATTCGAAACCTTTATTGTTGGCGCCTTTCACCGCTCGTTGAGGGAAGCTGCCATCCGGTAGCGGTGGTTGCCCGGGATCGGCTTCGGCGACATTATCTTTTTGCACCTTGAATACCGCCAGGCTTGCCGTCAGCGCTTCGTTGAAGAAGTCCCCCTTGGCCCCCAACTCTATGTTGTCGCCTGTGACGGGATCCAGGTACTGGTTATTAACGTCTTTGGCATTCTGGGGTTGAAAGATTTCGGTATAGCTGGCGTAAAGCGACAGGGTATCGTTGAGCTTGTATACCAGTCCGGCGTAAGGCGTGAAAACATCATCATGTTTATAATCCTTGTTGTCCTGGTTTACCTCCATTTCATATTTACTCAATCTGGCACCCAAGATAAGAGTGACATCGTCATGCAGAGATAATTGGCTAGCCAGATAGGCACCCTGCTGGGTTTCGGTCGATTCGCTGCGCTGGGGAGTTTGTGTGTAGGTGGGTTCTTTGATGCTGCCATCCCACTCAAAGAAATTACCCACTTGCAGAGTGTCGCTGCTGTAATATGAATCGGCGTCCACTTCCTGCTTGGAGTAGAGCAGGCCGGCAGTTAACCTGTGGCTACGGCCAAAGAGTTCGAAGGGACCCGAAACAAACAGCCTGGCTGCATCTTGATCGCGCCAGGATTGGTAAATCATGGGAAGAGCCCCCATTCCCAGGCCGGTTGTTTTATCGGGATAACCGGACAAGTACAGCAGATGGCCATCCATTTCATCTTCTCTGTGCTCCAAGTCGATTCTCAGATCCCAGTCGCTATCGAAGCTGTGCTCAACTGAAGCGAAAACATTGGTGCCTTCCCGTTCCCAACGGGACCAGGATGCGGCAGTAGTACTGGAGGTGGACAGATCATCCGCCAGGCTCCCATCGGCATAAAACAGTGGTAACCCACCCCAAGTTGAGCCTTTGGGATCGCGTTTACTATGATCGGCTCCGATCAACAGTTTGGTTTGGTCACTGAGAGCGGCGCTGAACACAGCATAGAGTTGTAGGTTTTGCTCTTCCGAGAGATTAACGTAGCTTTCTTTATCCTCGTAGGCTGCAGCAACCCGCGCCTGATACTTACCATCCTGGTCCAGATCAAATGAGCCGTCACCCTCGACTCGGTAACTATTCCAGGAGCCTAGCTTGGCACTCAGATAACCTGATGGATAGGCCTTGGGGCGTTTGCGGATCAGGTTTATGGCGGCCGAGGGTTCACCTGCACCAGTCAGGAGCCCTGTGGCACCACGGACTATCTCCACTCGGTCAAAGATGATGGTATCTGTAACCGCATCGTTGAAGAAGCTGCTGTAGTTTACCGGCACCCCATCAAACTGAAAGTTGGTGATAGGATTGCCTCTGGCATTGAAAAAGTAACGATTGGTTTCAGCCTGCTGGGCATAGATCCCTGGGCTAAGGGTCATGATCTCGGCAATATTATTCAAAGAGAAACTCTGAATAAATTCCTGATCTATGATGGACACAGATTGCGGCGTTTCCCTGAGTGTCAGTGGCAGTCCAGTTGCCGTGGCAGCCTTGTCCAGGCGACTGCCCTTGATCTGTATTACTTCAATATCGCTTGAGTCTGTTGTGGTTTCCTGGTCCTTTGCGTATGCCTGCGGTACCAGACTGATGCCCGCCAACAGGCTGGCAGTGACGACTCTGTGCATATTTCCCCTCTCAATATGATGGCTTGTGTTAGCTGAACTTGGTTTTTCTGTAGTTATTATTGCGATATTGATAATGATTTCTATTGTATTTACAATTCAGCTTTATTTTTTAGCCATGAGAAACTATGCCGAAGATAAGTAATCGCATGTGGTTCCTGTTTCACGGATGGTGTTCATTGCCTATCTGGTTGCTGTTCTGCTTCGTATGTTTGACCGGGACAGTGGCTGTTTTGAGCCATGAGATTACCTGGCTGACGAATCCCGCGGCCAGGGCATTGAATCCGGATGCTTTACCGGAAAAGAGCGTTGCCGAGTTGGTGGAGAATGTGCAGCGTGCTTACCCTGATGCCGATGTCAGCAATGTGATGCTGTTTGAGCCTTATCTGGTGAATGCCGTGGTGTTCTCCGATGTCGACAAGCCCTTTGCTATCGCTTATGTGAACCAGTACAGCGGAGAGATCCAGGAGGTGAACAGTGGTATTACCTTCATAGGATTTATGCGCTCATTGCATGGTTGGTTGCTGTTTCCCTGGCAAAACGGTTTTAGTGTCGGGTATTACCTGGTCAGTGGTTTATCACTGTTGATGTTGGGGTCTGTGATATCCGGGATGGTTATATACAAGCGTTTCTGGCGTAGTTTCTTCAGCCCCAAATTAAGATTCAACCAAGGTAAGAGAACCCTGGTGACAGATTTGCATCGCCTGCTGGGTGTCTGGTCTATCTGGTTTATTGTCCTGATGAGTCTTACCGGTCTTTGGTATCTGGCACAAGGAATAATGTGGCATGCCGATGTCGATATCGAGCCCCACACGCCTCTGGTTGATATCGCCGATGTGCCAATGGGCGAAGCCAGACCTCAGCCCTCTTTGAGTCTTAAACAGGCTCTGTTACAGGCCAAAGAGCAGTTTCCCGACTTTCATCCCAGTTATATCAGTTTGCCGGAGCACAACCGGGACCTCTATCGTTTGCAGGGCAGTGGCGATTTCCTGTTTTATGACCAGTATGCCTACGGATTGGAACTGGATCCCTGGAGCGGCGTAATCGTCAGTAGCAAGTCACCACAAACCATGACCACATTGCAAACTATGATGCATATTGCCGATCCCTTGCATTACGGCACTTTGGCTGGCGTTTGGACCAAGATAATATGGTTCCTGTTTGGCTTATTGCTCAGTGGTATGTCTATCACCGGATTTATGATCTGGAGCAGTCGCATATTCAAGGCGAGCAGGCGTCAGCAAGAGGTGCCACTAGTGGCAGAGCAACAGGAGAGTTATTGATGAAGAAACGGTTTTCTTTTTGGCAGCGCAATAAATTCAAGCTCAACGGAGTGTTGTTATTGCTGCCCATCTGGTTTCTCTATCGCTCCTTGACGCCAGAATTACCAGTGAGCTGGTCATCAGTAAGTGCCGGGCCGTTTGAGGTAGAGGCCACTCCGGCTGATAAGGCGCCGGCCTATCTGCACCATGGTGAATATGTGAAGGACTTTGCCCTGAGGTTTATTGCAGGAGAAGTGAGTGATATTCGCCAGGGATACCTGAATATTGGTCCTGAGCCACTGGCGCTGGAGGTGTTGCAGCAAGGTGAGAGTGGCATCTTGCACGGAAGTCGCCACGGCCAACATGTACACGCCATAGCTCCGGCCGCATTCGGCGCGGCCGATAAGTTATGGCTAACTCTCGAAGACTGGCACGGAAGGCGTTATGTCGCTCATTGGCCTTTGCCGTCGGCTTGGGTGTTAGTGCAGTAATTACTGCACTAACAAGCTGCGAAGCATCCAGGCGGTCTTTTCATGAAGCTGAATACGCTGGGTCAGCAGATCTGCCGTTGCTTCATCATTGGCCTGGTTCACCAGAGGGTAGAGTGCCCGGGCGTTGCGAATAATGATCTCCTGGCCTTCCAGCAGTTCCTCAAGCATCTGTTTGGCATCTGTGATGCCTGAGTCTTCTTTTATTTCGGTCTGAGCGGCGTAGGCGCTGTAGGATCCCAAGGCTCTTTCACCCAGGGCTCTGACCCGCTCTGCTATGACATCCACTGCGGCAGCCAATTCGGTGTACTGCTCTTCAAACAGTTGGTGTAGGCTGGTGAACATGGGGCCTGTCACGTTCCAGTGGAAGCTGTGAGTCTTAAGATAAAGGCTGTAGGTGTCAGCAAGTAAGCGATTCAAACCGTTGGCTATTTCCAGGCGATCGGCTTGGTTGATCCCGATATTGATATTCATAATATAACCTCCGTAAATGATCTGTTTTCTATACTACTCCGGAAGCTAATTAGTTAAAGTGGATAAAGTAGATATCTGCAATCGATTTTGTTTAAGTGGGTTGCCGGGGGATTTGCTCTCAGGTCACAGACAGTTGCTGAGCAAGCTGGTATTCTAAAGCGCTTAACTTGGAAGCTCTGTTGCGGGTTTCCTTCAGTCATTTTTTGCCCTTCTTGTTCGTCCCTCGGCTATGGGTTTTGGGCGACATTTTCAAACTGCGTTAAAGCGGAGCGCAATCACCATGAATAAATATCTGCACGCCATGGGAATAGAGCTGTGGCGCAGTAGACAAGACTCTCCCTCCCAGGTGCCTTTCATGCTGTTGGTGCCTGATGCTGACGAGAGCGTATTGCAACATCCTCTGGTGCTCAAGGTGTTGACGTTATTGGGACTGGAGGCCGGGCAGTGCAGCGTCGGTAATCGGCCTGTGGCTGGGCAAGAGGTGATATGGAATATGTTCCCTGAGCCTGTTGAAGGGGCCTGGCTGAATTCATCGCAGCCGGCGCAATTGATGTCAGGCAGCGAGGGCAAGCGCGCCCTATGGCAACAGATTTGGCACAGGTTGGAGGCGAAGTGACAGAGGTTATTGCAATCAGAGCCTTGGAGGCCGATGACCTCGACGAGATGATGAAAATTGAACAACTGGCCCATGAGTTTCCCTGGAGTGAGGCCACTCTGGGCAGTTGCTTTGGCCGTTTTTACCGGGCTCTGGGGTTATATCTAGGACCGGAGCTTCAAGGCTTTTGCTTGCTGCAGGTCTTGTTCGAGGAAGCGACCCTGATGAATATCTGTATCGCTCCTGCCGCACAAGGTCAGGGGTTGGGGCGGCAATTATTACAGGCGGCAATCGAGCTGCTTAAAGAGACTGGTGTGGAGAGATTATTGCTGGAAGTCAGGGTGGGTAATGCCGCCGCTATCGCCTTGTATCGGCGCCTGGGCTTTATTGAGACCGGCTCCAGGGCCGATTACTATCAGGCCAAAGAGGGCCGGGAAGATGCTCTGCTGATGGAGTTGCCTCTTCACTCCTCTTAGTCTCTCTTGGTTCTTTTTCGCTCATCTCGGCTAATATGGACAGAGGCTGCTATGTCAGAGCTTTTGCCGCTAATCTTTAGGCCCATCATTGTACCTATTAATAGAAAAACAGCGCCTGTGGGCGCTGTTTCTTTAGGTGCTTGGGCTTGGTCTATTTGACCTCTTTCCCCTGGGCCTGAAGGTCTGCATGGTAGCTTGAGCGAACCAGCGGGCCACAGGCGGCGTGGGTAAAGCCGAGTTCGGTTGCCAGGTTGTGGAAGTCGTCAAACTCCTTGGGAGTCACGTAACGCTCCACCGGCAAGTGGAACTTGGATGGCTGCAGATACTGGCCCAGAGTCAGCATGTTGACATTGTGAGCGCGCAGATCTCTGAGCACCTGTTCAATCTCTTCATTGCTTTCACCCAGTCCGAGCATGATCCCTGATTTAGTCGGGATATCCGGATGGCGTTCTTTAAAGCGTTTGAGCAGATCCAATGACCACTGATAGTTGGCACCGGGACGGGCCTTACGATAGTGAGCCGGAGCCGTTTCCAGATTGTGGTTGAATACATCCGGTGGCTCGGTCGCCAGAATATCCAGCGCCTGATCGATACGGCCGCGGAAGTCAGGCACCAATATCTCTATTTTGATCTCAGGGTTGAGTTTGCGGATCTCACGGATACAGTCGGCGAAGTGCTGGGCACCGCCGTCACGCAGATCGTCACGATCCACAGAGGTGATCACCACATACTTGAGCTTCATATCCTTGATGGTCTGTGCCAGCTTGAGTGGCTCTTCGGCGTCAGGCTTGAGTGGACGGCCATGGGCTACGTCACAGAAGGGACAACGCCGGGTACAAATGGCGCCGAGGATCATAAAGGTGGCAGTACCATGGTTGAAGCACTCGGCCAGGTTCGGGCAGGAGGCTTCTTCACACACTGAGTGCAAACCATTTTTACGCAGTGCCTGTTTGATATCCAGGATCCGCTGATTGGAAGATGGCAGCTTAACCCGCAACCAATCGGGCTTGCGCAGCATGGTGTCGCGCTCTGATGGCACAACTTTGACCGGGATTCGGGCGACCTTTTCGGCGTCCCGCAATTTCACACCGGGCTGTAATCTTTCTGGCCTATTCATATGACTCTGCTAATCCTTGGTGATGCACTGTTTGCTCATAGCCCAAACGTTGGCTAAAAGTTTCAATCAGGTGTTGGCCTGCCTCCTCGACACTCTGGGGGCCTCCGAGTGCTTTGCACTGGGCCATTTCGAGTCCGGCATAACCACAGGGGTTGATACGACGAAAAGGGGCGAGATCCATGTCGACATTCAGCGCCAAGCCGTGGAATGAACATCCCTTACGGATCCTCAGCCCCAAAGAGGCTATTTTACGCTCCTCGACATAGACACCTGGCGCATCGGCCTTGGCGTAGGCTGGAATATCGAAGCGCTTGAGCAGCTCCACCAGGCTTTGTTCTATGTCGGTAACTAGCTGTCTTACCCCAAGCTTGCGCCGTTTGATGTTGATAAGAGGGTAGGCGACCAACTGCCCCGGGCCATGGTAAGTTACCTGGCCACCGCGATCCACCTGGATCACCGGGATATCGCCGGTGTTGAGTAGATGCTCACTCTTACCGGCCTGGCCTTGGGTGAAAACCGGTGGATGCTCCACCAGCCAGAGTTCATCTGGGCTGTGTTCGTCACGGGTGTCGGTATAGTGCTGCATGGCATGCCATACAGTCTCATAATCCATGTTACCCAAGTGGCGGATATGCAATGTATTGTCTGGCAAGGGCAACGTCTCCCCCTCTGTTTGAGATGATACCAATCAGTATCAAGCTGTGCTCACTCTTTGATACCGGCAGGTATTATACGCTTCGGCAGGTAAAATGTAATCCAGATCACACTTTCTCTGCCGAGTGCCAGGTATCAGAGTACCCGGCGAACGCCTTCAATAGCGGCAAGTTCAGTGTACAAGGTTTCGATATGTTCCTTGCTGGTCACTCTCACATTTATGGTCACCGAGATATAGGTGCCTTTGCTGGAGGCCTTGGTGGTGGGGCTGTAATCGCCGGGGGCGTGCTTCTGGACGACTTCGACTACGCGGTCGGCCAGGGTATCGCTGGCATCGCCAACCACTTTAAATGGGAAGGAGGTTGGAAACTCCAGATACTGATCAAAGGTGGTACTTATCATGGGATTGAGATTCTCATGGCAAAATAATAACGGCTATATGGCGGCTATTATATCCCAATTCAAGGGGCGGATCTTCTCGCGAATAGCTCAGAGAGTTTGACAAAGGGCGCCGGCCATTGACGGCGCCCTTGGGCGTTACAGCGGCGAGGTGGCCTGTTCGAGCCAGGCCAGTGATTCGCCACTCATCAGCGGTGACAGGGTCTGATAAACGCGGCTGTGATAGTCATTGAACCAATTGAGCTCAGCTTCAGTAAGCAGACTCTTGTTTATCAAGCGTTTATCCATGGGGATCAGAGTCAGAGCGTCGAACTCGAATATCTCCCGCTCGGCCCCTTTGAGCGCTTCACAGGGGCGTACTTCCACCAGGTTTTCCAGACGGATACCGAAGGCATCTGTACGGTAATAGCCGGGCTCGTTGGAAAGCACCATTCCGGGCAGCAAGGGGATGGCATTGAGGTTCTTGCCTATTCTTTGTGGGCCTTCATGAACGCTGAGGAAGTGGCCAACACCATGGCCCGTGCCGTGGTCGTAGTCAAAACCGTGCTGCCACAAGTATTGACGGGTGAAGGCATCCAGTTGTTGTCCCGTAGTGCCCCGTGGGAAGCGGGCCTGATCCAGGGCGATATGCCCCTTGAGCACCAAGGTCACCATCTTTTTCTGCTCGGCGCTGACTTCACCTATGGCTATGGTGCGGGTAACGTCCGTGGTGCCGTCCAAATACTGGGCGCCAGAGTCCACCAGATAGATGCTGTTCATCTCCATCATGGCCGGAGTGCCGTTGAGATGGTTATAGTGGCACATGGCCGCATTGCCGCCGGTGGCGGAAATAGTGTCAAAGCTTGGCTCGCGGTAGAGCGGATCCTCAAGGCGATAGCTCTCGAGCTTATCCGCCAGAGTGCCTTCATCATAGAGTCGGCCAGCAGCCACTTCGGCATCCAGCCAAGCCAGGAAACGGCTCACGGCAACGCCGTCACGGATATGGCTGGCGCGCATTCCCTGCAGTTCGGCACTGTTTTTACAGGCCTTGGGTAGTGCCACAGGATCGAGTCCGGCGATCAGTTTGGCGCCAGCGGCTTTGGCCTGTAATTGGCTGAAGGCGTTGGCATTATTGGGATCGGCTAAAAGCTTTCTGCCTTCAAGCGCTTGCAACGCTTCGGCGAGCTCCGACTCGGCGCGGAAGCTGACACCGGCCCCTACGTGGGCTTCAATCCCCTGGGGTAATTTGGCAAGCTCGGTAAACAGTGTCATCTCACCATTGGCTTCCAGCAGGGCACAGCCCAGTACCACGGGCAACCTGGGCACGTCCTGACCGCGGATATTGAGTAACCAGCAGAAGGAGTCCAGCGCCGCTATCAGCGCTACATCGGCCCCGGCCTTTTTCACCAGGGCGCCGATTTCACTGCGCTTCTGTTCGCTGCTCTTGCCGGCAGACTCGGCATTGAAGAGGATAATGGGCTTGTTTTCCGGCACGGGTCTGCCTTGCCAGTGCAAATCCACCGGGTTGTCGTCAAGCGCCACCAGTGTCATACCCGCCTTGCTCAGTGTGGCTTCGGCATCTTGCTGCCAGGCCAGGGTATGCAACCTGGGATCGTAGCCAATGCGGCAACCGGCCGGCAGCTTTTCCGCCAACCATTGTGCCTGGGGCATATCTGTCAGGCTCTCATAACTGAACAGGGTCGAGTCCACCTGTTGCCTCACCTGCACTGTGTAGCGACCATCAGTAAAAATGGCGGCGCTGTCCTTCATCACAATCGCCATCCCCGCCGAGCCGGTAAAGTCGGTCAGCCAATGCAAACGCTCGTTGTGCGCCGGCACATACTCGCCGAGATACTCGTCGGCACGGGGCTGGATAAAGGCATCGAGTTGGTGTTTGGCCATTTCGCTGCGCACGGCATTAAGCCGTGATGCGATATGGGGGCTCTTGGGCGATTGTGATTGCAACATAGGGGCTCCGCTGATGGTCGGCTTGGGTACCCTTGGCCGACCTTGTCTTTATGAGTGATAGCGGATTATGGCAAGCCCTGAAGTCGCTTCGCAAGGGTGGGCATGTTGAAAAAACTTTAACTGCTGTAAAGGGGGCCAAGTTAATTGCTGCCAAACAGAGTCGCTATGCCGACCAAAAAGGAGCTAACCAGAGTAGCCATCACTCCCTTGCTGACATCTTCACTGCGTACTCTGTCATCGCTTGGTTGTTGATCCCGCGCCAGCTTTTCATTGCGCTGCTCGACATTGTCGGCCACGTTGTCATAGAGATCCTGAGAAGGAGAGTATGGCTGGTTGCTGCAGCCTGCTCCGATGCCCAGAAGCAAGGTCAACAGTAGCACTCTGATACAGTTTCGCTTTCCCACAGTGTTCTTCCTTGAATGAAAATGTTAAAACTGATTGGCTTAGGTTAACTCTATGTATGTTTGTTGACCTGTTCAAGGTTTTTATCTGTCTCGACTTTTATTCAAGGATGCTTTTATGCCGCTAAATGTTTGGGTGTTGATGTTGGCGCAGGCCTTTGCCATGAGTGCCACACCTATCATGGTATTGCTCGGAGGCATCATAGGGGCAGAGCTGAGCCCGGTTCCCTCGCTGTCGACACTGCCTATCGCCATGATGGTAGTCGGAGTCGCTGTAGCGATTGTGCCCATCAATATCTTGATGCAGCGTTTGGGTCGGCGACGGGTATTTATCGGTGGCGCCCTGCTGACCAGTGTGGCCGGCGCTATGGCGGCGCTTAGTGTTTGGTATGCCCAGTTCTGGGGATTTTGTGGCAGTGGTCTGCTGCTCGGATGCGGCGGCGCCATTATTCAGCAATACCGTTTTGCCGCCATGGAGTCAGTGGCGCCGACTCTGTCTGCCAAGGCAGCCAGCCGGGTGTTGCTTGGTGGTTTACTCGCCGCCTTCCTCGGGCCAGAACTGGCCTTGCTGGCCAAGGATATTTTGCCGGTAACCTACACAGGTGCATTTTTGATGGTGACTCTGGTCGGTGTGCTGGCGTTGGCCTGCCTGCTGTTTTATCAAGATGAAGACCCAGAGCTCAAAGCCTCCAAGGTTGAGAGTATGGATATTCGGCCATTGCCAATTATTTTGCGTCAAAGCCGACTCTGGGTTGCCTGCGGCGCCGCAGTTATAGGCTACGCCTTGATGAGTTTTATCATGACGGCGACCCCGGTACATATGCATCACATAGAGCATCACAGCCTGGAGGATACCAAGTGGGTGATCCAGAGTCATGTGATTGCCATGTATCTGCCCTCGCTGATAAGTGGCTACCTGATAGCCCGCTTGGGTCACACCCGCATCATGTTGGCCGGGCTGGCGCTTTACTGCCTGACCTTGGCTCTGGCGCTGGCGGGGCGTGACCTGCTCAACTATTGGAGTGCGCTGGTGATGTTGGGTGTGGGTTGGAACTTCCTGTTTGTTGCCGGCACTTCGCTGCTGCCTGGCTGTTATCGCCCCGAAGAGAGATTCACTGTGCAGTCTTTCAACGATTCTCTGGTATTTGGCTCTCAAGCATTGGCGTCTCTGGGGGCCGGCTGGGTCATTTATCAGCTCGGCTGGCAATTGCTGCTGGTGATCTGTATTCCCGCCATTGCGACCCAACTTATCCTGATAGCATGGTGGAAGTTAAGTAAAAGCAAAGCGTTACAAATAACAGAACCTTGATGATTAGGTGCGGTGCCGGCAGCACTGTGCTAACATCTTAGGCCGTCTACCGCCTCTGGCGGTACGGTAAAAAGGGGTTTATTGATGTCGACATTAACGATCGAAGTGGGGACTGAAACCGCGCTGTTTCAGCTGCGGCAAGGGGAAACAACAGAACAATATAAAATCCCCACCGGAGAGAATTTCACCATAGCAGATCTCAATCGGCAATTGGCTGAACTTGAATCTGATTATGGGCTTGCAAACTACCGTCTGGCTCTGGCCTTCCCCGGCATGGTGCGAGACAACCAACTAATATCCTGTCGTGCCTTGCCGGCGCTGGTGGGGCTCAACCCGGAAAAACTCAGCAGCCGTGGTGAACTGGTGGCTATCAGCAATGATATCCACGCCGGTCTGCACGCCATTGCCAGCGTAAAACACCAGTGCCAACTCTTGGTGATGTGTGGCACAGGGATCGGCATGTCACTGGCGCTCAACGGCCGGGTGTTCAGTGGTGCCAATGGCCTGGCCGGTGAGCTTGGGGCTTGCCGGGTGATGACGGAGTCGGGGGAATTCAGCCTCGAACAGTTGGCCAGTGGCGAGTCGGTGCGGCGTCGACGCTTGCGCAACCCGGTAGAACTCTACCGCGCCGGGGCCTATCTGGGAATGGGCATTGCCTGGGCGGTCAATCTACTCAACCCGCAAAAACTCTGGCTCGCCGGTAACATGTTGGCCAATGCCGACTACTACAAGGGCTGTGTCAGCGGTGTTAAAGACTTGGCGGTTCCTGCCACTGTCAGTCAGTGTCAGATAAGTCGGGTCGACGATATGGAGACCTTGGTCTGCCGTGGTCTGCAAGTAATGCTGATGCAACAGGCCTGATAGTCTGATTCAAGGGGGAGACATCCCCCTTCAAGCCGGTTCCTGGCAGGCCTGACGCATCTTCAACCAGAAGGCCCTTTGGCACAGGTTGCTGAAGGCTTTTTGTTTTGGGCTGATATCGTTTCCTTTCAGCACCCGATAACGGGTCCAGTTATCTTCACAAAGCTCGCCGATATTGGACTGGCTTGGCTCCTGTTCCAGCTCCTGCTGTTTTTCTATAATGGCGCCATCGGCAAAGTGATATTGCCATAAACCTTCATCGTCCGTGGTGTGAATTTGCACCGACTCCAACAGTTCAGCGCTGCTTGTCCGTCCTTCTATGGCCAGAATATAGTTGGCAAGATCCTGCATATTGTACTCCCGCGTTTGGCGCAAGCAGCATACCAGCGGTCGCCGGAAATTGGCAATTTCGTTTGCCGCTTTAAAATTTGCATACAATATGCTAAAACTCTCGAGCACATTAATACCCAAGCAAATAACGACTAAAAGTAATCAAGCAGGAGAATTCTATGAGCACAGGCGTTGGTGGCTCAACCCCGGAGCAGGAGTTGGCAAAGCTGGTGGATATGACCCGGGATGTCACAGCGGTGGAAGCCGCCGAATTCAAAACCAGGCAACAAAATGCCCAGACGCTGATGCAAGAGTTGGGGATAGATGCCCTCTATCTCAATGCCGGCACCAATCTCTATTATTTCTCCGGCCTGCGTTGGTATGCCAGTGAGCGTATGGTAGGAGCGATTTTGCCCTGTCGTGGTGAGCTGGAATACCTGGCGCCGGCATTTGAGCTCGACACCCTCAAGGGCTTTATGTTGCAGCCTGGACGGGTTAACACATGGCATGAGCACCAGAGTCCCTATGAGCTGTGCCGCAATGTGCTTGAGCGCATGGGCTGTCTGCGTGCGGGCGCCGTTCTGGCTATAGATGAATCTGCCCCTTTCTTTTTGTTTGATGGTCTGCGTGAGGCTTGCCCCGAGCTTGCCTTTGTCAACGGCGCCAAGATTAGCGCCCAACTGCGAATGCATAAATCGGTCGCCGAGCTGAGGCTGATTCAGCGGGCGATGGATATGACGCTCGAAGTGCACAAGGCCGCCGCCAGAATATTACGCCCGGGGATCAGTACCGCCGAGGTGGAAGATTTTATCGACAAGGCCCATAGAGCCGTGGGGGCCAGTGGCTCCTATTTCTGCATAGTGCTCTTTGGTGAAGACAGCGCCTATCCCCATGGGGTCAAGTCGCCCAAGACGCTGGAGCCAGGCGACACTGTGCTGATAGACACAGGCTGTCAGCTGCATGGTTACAACTCGGATATTACCCGCACCTACGTATTTGGTACGCCAAGCGAGCGGCAGCGGCAATTGTGGGCGCTGGAGAAGGCAGCGCAGCGGGCCGGTTTTGAAGCGGCGGCTTTAGGCGCGCCCTGCAGTGGTGTCGACAAGGCGGCCAGAGCTGTGTTGGAAGCGGCCGGTTTCGGGCCCGGATATCAACTGCCGGGACTGCCCCATAGAACGGGCCACGGCATAGGTCTGGATATTCATGAGTGGCCCTATCTGGTTGATGGCGACAACACCCCACTGGCCGTTGGTATGTGTTTTTCCAATGAGCCCATGCTTTGTGTGCCCGGCGAGTTCGGCGTTCGCCATGAAGACCACTTCTATATGACGGCAGAGGGGCCACGCTGGTTTACCCAGCCGGCCAAGTCGATTGACGATCCCTTCGCGCAGGGTTAACAGCCGTTACTGAAACAACAAACCCGGCTTTGGCCGGGTTTGTTGTTGGGGATTGTTAGTTGATCTTGAGCAATTCCACATCAAAAATCAGTACCGAACCCGGCGGGATGGAGCCGGCAGAGCGATTGCCGTAGCCCAGGCTGCTGGGAATAAAGAAGCGCATCTTGTCGCCTTCTGTCATCAACTGAACCCCTTCGGTCCAGCCCTTGATCACCTGATTGAGTGGAAAGGCGATGGGCTCACCGCGATCGACCGAGCTGTCAAACACAGTGCCGTCAATCAGGGTGCCATGGTAGTGCACTGTCACCTTATCCTTGGGACCCGGATGAACCTGGCCTTGCCCCTTGTGCAGCAACTGATACTGCAGCCCTGAGTCTGTGGTGACCACACCCTCTTTATGCTTATTGGCCTCAAGAAATACCTCGCCCTTGGCAATATTCTCTTTTGCCAGTTTTTGGCCATTCATGGTGGTGAAAAAGTAAAAAATAACTGCGGCGATAACCACCACGGCAAGCAACATTCTCATTTGGGGATCCTCTGTCCTGAAGGTGGCGCTATCTTAACAGTTGGACTGCGGCATTTACAGCTTCGGGTTATAGTGTACTTTTGTCGGGCTTTATCCCACAGGCAGACTTGTGTAGGCTATTGATAAAAAAGTGAAAGCTAAATCAGCTCTCCGCAGAATAATCATAATAAGACTCAAGGAAACCCCTATGCTCAATCGCGCCTCCCGGCCACTGGTCAAGCTGGTGGATAAGTATCTGCCCGATCCCTATATCTTTGTGCTCCTGCTTACTCTGTTGGTGTTTGCCGCCGCCATGCTCGGCCAGCAAAAGACACCGGTAGAAGTGCTGGGTTATTGGGGCAGTGGTTTTTGGAATCTGCTCAGTTTCTCGATGCAGATGTTGCTGGTGCTGGTCGCCGGTTTTATGCTGGCCAGCTCTCCACCGGTGAAGAAGCTGCTGGACGCCATAGCGTCTCTGGCCCGCAGTGCGCCGCAGGCTATCATACTGGTGACCTTGGTCTCCTTGGCGGCCAGTTGGCTCAACTGGGGGTTCGGTTTGGTGGTCGGTGCCCTGTTTGCCAAGGCGTTGGCGCGCCGGGTCAAGGTGGATTACCGTTTGCTGGTGGCCAGTGCCTATTCGGGCTTTGTGGTCTGGCACGGCGGCTTGGCGGGCTCAGTACCCTTGACTGTGGCCACACCAGGACACTTTGCCGAGGCGCAGATAGGCATTATCCCTACCTCGGAAACCATTTTTGCCGGCTTTAATCTGCTGCTACTTGCCTTGCTGTTTATCATAATGCCGTTGGTCAATCGCTTTATGCTGCCGGATGACAAAGAGTCTGTGATAGTCGATCCTGCGCTGCTCGAGGATGCTGCGCCGACTCAGAGTGAGAACAAACGCCCGGCCGACTATCTGGAGAATAGCCGGATACTCGGGATCCTGGTGGGCCTGTGTGGTCTCGGGTATCTGGGATATTGGTTCTTTGTTCAGGGGGGCAGTCTCAACCTCAACATAGTCAATTTCCTGTTTCTGTTTCTGGCGATAACCCTGCACCAGACGCCGCGCAGTCTGCTGGTCAGTCTCAATGAGGCGATAAAGGGCGGCGCCGGGATAGTGATCCAGTTTCCCTTCTACGCCGGCATCATGGCGGTGATGGTGCAGTCCGGGCTGGCACAGAGTATCTCTTCGGGTTTTGTTGCCATTGCCAGCGCCGAGTCACTGCCATTCTGGAGCTTTATCAGCGCCGGGGTGGTGAATATCTTCGTGCCGTCCGGTGGCGGCCAGTGGGCGGTACAGGCACCTATCATGTTGCCGGCCGCCGAGGCACTTGGCGCCGATGTCGCCAGGGTCGCCATGGCGGTGGCCTGGGGGGATGCCTGGACCAACCTGATCCAGCCTTTTTGGGCGCTGCCTGTGCTGGCCATTGCCGGGCTCAAGGCCCGGGATATCATGGGTTTTTGCCTGATGCAGTTGCTTATCACCGGCGTGGTGATAAGTGTTGCCCTCAGTTGGTTTTAGGCCAGCTATGCTTGCTGATCCCCTTGATATACAGGCTCTTGTGATAGGCCCAACCGAAAGCGAGGATCAGCAGCAACCCCGAAACCACAGGCGTTAGCAAAAACTGCCAGTCGGCCCCGGCCAGCATCACCAGCAAGGGGTTGGCACCGGCCGGTGGATGAGTGGTATTGGTCAACATCATCAGGCCGACCCCGAGGCCGGTTCCCAACCCCAGTGTCAGCGGCGACACTCCCAAGGTGTGCAATAACAAGAGTCCCAGAGCACAGGTGAGCAGGTGGCCGAAGAAGATGTTTTTCGGCTGCGCCAGCGGGCTTTGGGGCAGGGCGTAGAGCAACACCATAGTGGCACCGAATGGTGCCATCAGCAGCAGACTCCAGCTCAGATTCTGTGTCAGCATCTCCTGTAATCCCGCCAGTAATCCAATACAGCTTCCGGCGCCCAGTGTGGCCCAGGTGGCAGCCTGCCAACGGTTTGTCGCAGTTTGGGCTGTGGTTTTTGCAGGTGTTGCAGTCAGGGGAGGCGTGTTGTCCATATCTGTTTTCCTTTGGTTGTCAGCATTTTTGCTTGGTAGAACAATCGGTCTACTTTTTATGGTAGACAGACCGTTCTACTTTTGTCAAACTCATATTGAATCGTTAAGGAGTGTGAGATGGACAAGGTTTCCCAACTGCTTGCCGGCGCCTTTGAACTCTTTTATCGAGAGAGTGTGCATGGGGTGGGCATCAATCAAATTCTGGCCGAGGCCGGCATAGCCAAGAAGACCCTTTATCATCATTTCGAGGGTAAGGAGGCCCTGGTGCTGGCCGTGGTGCGTTATCGCGATCAGCTGTTTCTTGACTGGTTGAATCAAAGGCTGGAGGTGGCGCAAACGCCAACAGAGCTGGTCCATGAGCTGTTTAACGCCCTGGATGATTGGTTCAACAGCCGGGTTGAGTCCCTGAGCCAGTTTCGCGGCTGTTTCTTTATCAATACCGCCGCCGAGTATCCCTCACCCGAGCATCCGGTAAATCGTCTCTGCCGAGAGCATAAGGCCAGGGTTCAAAATGAGCTTGAGCAGAAATTGTCGTCTTGGCTTGGCCGCGAGCACGCTCGTGAGTTGGCCGGGCAGCTGTGTTTGATTAAAGAGGGGACGATAGTCTCGGCCCAGCTCGTTAGCCGGCAGTATGCTGCCGAGCGCGGCCGCAAGCTGGCACTTGGCTTATTTGATTAAGCCTGCTTGATAGGCGAGCTTGCCCTTGAGTTTAGAGCCAACCGTTAAAAGGCTATCTCGGGCAGCCGTGCCAGCCATCCCAGCTTAAGAGCGGCGCCAAGCGCCAACAGGTTGAGGCCGACACAGCACCAGAATAGGAGTCTGAAACTTGTTTTACTGGTCTTGTGGCGAAACTGATGGCGTGCCAGCAAAGCGCCAGGCCAGCCACCGAGCAAACCGGTCAGTTGCAGGGTCGACTCCTTGGTGCGCCAGCGGCCAGTTTCGGCGGCCTTTTTATCACTGGCATAGAGCCAATAACAGAGAAGGCTCAGCAGCAGATACCAGACGGGCACCAAGAGCGGCAGCTTACCCAGTGCCACTAAAGCCAGTAGCAGCAGGGCAAACAGGACTGTGAGCTTACCGACGAAAGACTTGTGACTGCTGCGCTTATTCTGCTGACGCTGTTTTTGTTTGAGTCTGCCCCTGTCCTCGGGAAAGAAGGCCTGTTTTGCCTGGCGCCGGCCCTGGTCATCCAGTGTGATGTCAAAGGTCAGTACGTCGCCCACTTGTGGCCTGCGACCGCTCAGGCTCAGTGACTTAATGTGCAGAAATACCCTTTCACTGCCGTCATTGGGGCTAATAAACCCAAAGCCTTTATCGTCCTGCCAATGGCTGACTTTTCCTTTGTACTTCATGTATTTGACTCGTGAGTATTCGTGGCGTTATTGATTGGCTTATTGCCAAAGGCCAGACGGCGCCAGAGCCATTCCAGCGGTCCTTGGTTGAAGAACTTAAGGTAGCAGCCGGCCAGTATTATCTGCACCAAGGCATAACCCAGGGCTATGGCCAGGTAGTCTATGCGTTCAAGTGTCAGCAGTAACTCGGGCGCTTGATGGCGAAACAGCCAGATCCCAAAACAGGACTGCAAAATATACAGGCTCAAGGGGATCCGGCCAACCGCCTGCAGGCGTCTTGGCAACCATGGCAGGCGGCGGCCGAACTTAACCAACAGATGAGCATAGATGATAGCCATGGGAATGGCGCTCAGCATGACCAGAATATCGGAAAGCATCACCAGTTTGGGGCGGGATTGCAGGCTGAGAATCGTGTCCGCCAGCGACAGCAGCAAGCTCAGCGCCAGCAATTTCCCTAATTTGCCCTGGGGTAAACCTTGGTCAAACAGCCCGCGACGATACAGGCTAATCCCCAGCAGCATCACACCGCTGACAAACCACAGCAGAGTAAATGGCAGGGAAATCAGCATCAACAAGGTCATAAACAGGTGCATCAGCAACTGCTCGCCATAGCTGCCGGTCCAGGCGCTGTATTGTTCATTGAAAAAGGCGTTGCCGCGGATCCAGGTTTCATCACCCGGCAGAAAGATCATCAGACCATAGGCCAGGGTGCCGATGGCGATAAAGAGCAGTGCCCGCCTTTGCTGTGCTTCAATCTCCAGGTTACGATAATGCCAGGCGAGGAAGCCACAAATGCTATAGGTGAGCAGGATATCCCCCGGCCAGATAAACAGGCTGTGCAGCGCCCCAAAGAGCATCAGCCAGAGTAAGCGTGAGCGGATTAAGGGGAAGGGCTCCAATCCTCTGGCGAGGAAATTCTGTTGTTGAATATAGAGGCCGACACCGAAGAGCATGGAAAACAGGCTGAGGAAGCGCCCTTCCAGCAGAAAATTACTCAGGGTTTCGGTAATGGCATCGGTTAAATGAAACTCGGGAAAGGGCGCATAACCATATAAGGTGACGCCCATAAAACTGACATTGAGAAAGAATATCCCCAATACTGCCAGCCCTCTGACGGCATCGATATTGGGGTTGTGACTGATTTTGACCGGCTGTCCCTGCATCTTTTTCCTGCTTACTCTTGAGTACCGTCTAAGGCTTCGATTAGCTGAGCCAAGTTAGCAATCAAACCCGAATGAGGGAAGTGCTGGCTTGTTTCAAATTATGATCCCTTCTCGGTCGCGTTTTTGGCCGGCTTGGCCGAGATCCAGAGCCTGATACTGCCCTTGACCACAAGGATATCATTGCAGTCATAGGCGAGCACCTCGACATCGAGATCCCCAGGCTGCCAGGCATTGGCATCAACCTTGGCCACACAGCGGATATCGCTGCCGGCCTTGGCGGTGTAATCCAGCGTCATGCCCTTGGGGATCCAGCGTAGATGAGGTGGTATTGAAGCCTCGGCCATGACTCCCATCGCCATTTCCAGGCCGTTGCAGATGGCAATGACATGTACTGTACCTATGTGATTCTCCACTGCGCGGCGTTTACGCAGCAGGCATTCACAGTAGTTGGGCTCCAACTGACGGATTATCGGTTTGATACTGCCAAAGTAGGGTGCCATCCGGCTGACCAGCAAGGAGAATATCTTATTGCCAAAGGGCAGGCGCCTGCATTTGTGATACAAGTTCAGGGTCGAATTGGCGGTTTTACTCATAGTGATTCCTTGTGGGTATTCCTTGTTGATGTTCTTTGTTGGTATAGGGTAATGTTTTTGTTATTACTCTGGTCGGATGAGTGTGTATGCTGACGAGCGCTTTGGCAAGAGCCAAGAGGAAAGAGGCAAGAGCATTGGTTAAGACGAGCGAGGGGCACACCAATCTGATCTGGGGCTGAACAGATAGAATAAAATGGCGTGGCAGCAACTGGGGGCTGTGCTTAAAATGACGGTTTCTTCTGGAAGGTGCGAATGGGTGGACCCTTTGCAAGTGCAAGAATCACTTCCTTGGACAATCCAACTTCAATCAGGATTGGTATAATCCGCGAGAATTATCAAAACAGTAGTAAGGAAACCTAGTGAAATTTCTGTTGACCTACCTCAAGGGGCTGGCCATGGGGGCCGCCGATGTGGTGCCCGGCGTTTCCGGGGGAACCATAGCCTTTATTACCGGCATCTATGACACCCTGCTGGAAAGTATTCGCCGTATCAATCCCAGTCTTTGGGGCATTATACGCCGTGACGGGATCAAGGTGGCGTTTGTACATATCAACGGGGCCTTTTTGTTGAGTCTGTTGGCGGGGATCCTCAGCAGTATTCTTAGTCTGGCCAAGCTTATCTCTTACCTGCTGGCACATCATCCTATTCCTGTATGGTCATTCTTTTTCGGGCTGATCCTTATCTCTGTGGTGCATATGCTGCGCCAGGTCAAGGGCGGTTTTTCACTGCCACGGCTATTGATATTCGCGCTGGGAGTGGCCTTTGCCTGGGGCATTACCGTGCTGAGTCCGGTCGAGTTGGAGGCCAGCTACTTTAATATTTTTGTTGGCGGTGCCATTGCCATTTGCGCCATGATACTGCCGGGGATATCCGGCAGCTTTATCCTCTTGCTATTGGGACTGTATCCTGCCGTGCTGGCGGCGGCCAAGAATATCCAGCTGGATATTCTTGGCTGTTTTGCTGTCGGTGCCGTGATAGGTATCCTGAGTTTCAGCCATTTGCTGTCGGCGCTGCTGCGGCGCTTTCACGATGCCACTCTTATCTTCCTTACCGGTCTTATGCTGGGGACGCTGGGCAAGATCTGGCCCTGGAAACAGACGCTGAGCTGGCGCACCAATTCCCATGGTGAGCAGGTACCCCTGGTGCAACAAAACCTGTCACCCTTTGGTTTTGAGCAACTGACACAGCAGCCGCATCAGTTGGGGTTGGCGCTCTTGTGTGCCGCCGCCGGAATTGGCCTGGTACTCCTGGTTGAGCGCCTGGGGGCCGACAAGCAATAATTTCAGGCGCTAGCGCCCTGCAGTGAAAGGTATCAATGACAGAAAACGGGAGCTCAAGGCTCCCGTTTTTTATCTCCCTTCGAATCTCTCTTAAATGCCTTTGCGTTACAGGTTTCATTCAAGATGGGTCTTGCTTCGCCAGCGGATAGCCCAGGCTTGCTGGGCTTGACTCCATTTAAGGTCTTGTATGACTTGCCAGGCATGTCGGTTCCTCTTTGCTAAAAAAATATTGTACAAAAACTTGATCCTTGTACAGGTGTGTGCCTTAATTTACTACAAGGTTATACAAGGATTCTCAATATGTACAAGTTTGAGCCGCAGCGAATTCAACTGGGTATCAGTGCCTGCCTGTTGGGGCAGCAGGTGCGTTTTGACGGTGGTCATAAGAATTCTGTCTATTGCCAGCAGGAGCTTAGGCAGCATTTTGACTTTGTGCCCGTCTGTCCTGAGATGGCGATAGGTATGGGCGCGCCACGCAAGAGCATACGTCAGGTGCGCCGCGGTGATGAGATCCGGATCCAGAGCCGTGATGCCAGCTTGGATGTAACCGAGAGCCTGCAAAGTTTCAGTGAGCAAAAAGTCGCTGAATTGGGATTTTTAAGTGGCTATCTGCTTTGTGCCAAATCACCTACCTGCGGCATGGAACGGGTCACCGTCTACAAGGAAGGCAGTGATCAGGGGAATCGCAGCGGCATAGGTGTGTTCGCCAAGGCCCTGATGCAACGCTGGCCACAACTGCCGGTTGAAGAAGAGGGGCGCTTGAACGATTTGGTGATCAGGGAAAACTTTTTCACCCGGGTGTATGCCTTCCATGACTGGCAATGTCTGCTGCACTCCGGCTTGAGCCCGCATAAATTGACCCAATTTCATGCCAGATACAAATACCTCTTGTTGGCTCACAGTCCGGCTCATTATCGCCAACTTGGCCCCTTGCTGGCTGAAGGTGGTGAAGACTTGCAGGAAACTGCCCGGCGTTACTTTGAAGGCTTTATGGAGGCGCTGAAAAACAAGGCCAGTCGCCGCAATCACACCAGCGCGCTGCAGCATATTCAGGGCTATTTCAAACAAAAACTGACCAAGGCACAGAAGGCTGAGCTCAGTCAGGCGATAGATGAATATCGTCAGGGGCTGCAACCTCTGTTGGTGCCGCTGACATTGATTAAACATTACTTGAGGGAGCATCCGCAGCCGTATATTGCGGCCCAGGTTTATCTCAACCCTCATCCACAGGAGTTAAAACTGCGTTATGCCTACTGATAACATTGCCAACCTTTCCATCGGCGAAGTCGCCAGACTGACCGGGGTGAATCCTGTCACCTTGCGCGCCTGGCAGCGACGGTTTGGACTGGTTATCCCGCAGCGCACCCCCAAGGGCCATAGACTCTACACTCAGGAGCAGGTTCAGCAGATCCGTGAAATCCTCTCCTGGCTTGAGCAGGGCGTGGCCATCAGCAAGGTCAAGCCACTGCTCAGTGGCCAGACAGAAAAACAGCTGCAGCAAGAAAATGAAGACGACGACTGGCTGAAGTTCAGCAGCAGTCTCACCGAGGCGGCACTTTCTCTCAGTAGTGCCCGCTTTGGCCGCTTGCTGGATGAATTCAGTGCCCTCTATCCCATCGCCCTGTGTTGTCGGCGCCTGCGCCATTGGTTGCAAGTTTTGGACACCCAGCTCGATGAACGCCTCGACGGAGCGCTTGTCCGCAGTTGGCTCGAAAGCCGTCTGGCTCACTATGTCGGCGCCCGTAGCGAGCAGTTGCTGCGCCAGAAACCTCGCTGGCAACTTCTTTATCTGCCGCTTGGCAAGCAGCCGGCATGGAGTGAGATCTTGCTGCAACTGGAGCTTATCACCCGGGGTGTCAGCCTGTTGCCGCTCAATATAGAGGAGCCTTTGGAAGGCCAGGGGCTGCAACTCTTGGCACACAGGCTGCCGCTGCATGGACTCTTGTTGCTGCCGCCTTCCCAGTTGCCCGGCAGCAGTGTCAAAGCCCTGTTCCAGCTGGCGAGTGCTTTGGATTATCCGCTGATCTTGAGCGGGGATTATGTGGCGGCTCATGCCAATGCCTTTGAGCACTATGCCAAGGAACTGGCTATGACTGAAAAAGGGGGCAAGAAGGACCGGGAGCCCGTCAAGAATCCTGTGCTTTGCAGCAGCAATGCCGCCATATTGGCACTGCTGGCGCAGGCCGAGTCCGCCTCAAAACAACCGGAGGACAAGTAACATGTCCCAGCCTTTGCCCAATCATGCGCCTTCCCGTGAAAAGGCTTGTGTTGCCATCTGGTTTCGCAGCGATCTGCGCACATCAGATAATCAGGCTCTGTGGCTGGCGTGCGAAGCGGCAAGGGCCCAAGATCTGCCGCTGCGGGGTTTTTATATTGAGACTCCAGCGCAGTGGCAGCAGCACTCTGTTGGCCCCATGCAGCTGGATTTCATCGAACGCAGCGTCAATCAACTGCAACGGGCGTTGGCATCTTTGGGGATAGCTTTTGATTTACTGCACTGTGACGATTTCTCTTTGGTGAATGCCACTGTCGAGTCGTATTGCCAACGCCAGGGCGTTAAGCAGATTTTTGCCGGGCGCGAGGTGGAGATTAACGAGCAGCGCCGGGATCAGGCGCTGGCGCAGCTTACCAGGACTATAGGGGTAGGCCTGCAGTTTACCGATGAGCACTGTCTGCTGCCGCCTGGGAGTGTCCGTACCCAAGGCGGCGAAATGTATCGGGTATTTACCCCCTTCTTTCGCCGTTGGCGTGAGCTGCTGGGAAGAGAGGCGATAACGCCGCTGCCGGTACCTGCGCCTCTGGCCCCGGCTTTACCCGAACCCGCAGAGCTGAGTTTTAAGGTCAGCAAACAAGACAGTAAACAAGACAGCCATCACTGGCCAGTGGGTGAAGGGGCGGCCAGGCAGCGGCTCGATAGTTTTATTGCCAACCAGCTTGCCGATTACGGCCAGGAGCGGGATTTCCCGGCCCTCGATGGCACCAGTTGCCTGTCGCCCTATCTGGCGTTTGGTATTCTCAGCCCACGGCAATGTGTAGCAGCGCTGCTCAACCGCTTCCCCGAGGCTATGGCAGAGGACAATAGTCCGGGTCGCAGCTGGCTGGCTGAGCTGGCCTGGCGCGAGTTTTACCGCCATCTGCTGCATGCCTGGCCCCAGCTGTGTATGGGCCGCAACTTCAACTCACTCGGCGATGACATAGTCTGGCGTAATGACCCGCAAGAGTTTGCTGCCTGGTGCGAGGGCCGCACCGGTTATCCGCTGGTGGATGCCGCCATGCGTCAGCTAAACCAAACCGGCTGGATGCACAATCGGCTGCGAATGGTGACCGCCAGCTTCCTCACCAAACACCTGTTGGTGGACTGGCGCTGGGGCGAGCAGTATTTTCGCCGCGCCCTGATAGATGGCGACCTGGCGGCCAATAACGGCGGCTGGCAGTGGTCTGCCGGCACCGGCTGTGATGCCCAGCCCTATTTCAGGATCTTCAACCCCATGAGCCAGAGCGAAAAGTTCGACCCTGACGCCAGTTTTATCCGCCGTTATCTGCCTGAACTGGCGCACTGGCCGCTTAAACAGATACACCATCCGGGCACAGCTGCATCGTCCCGCTTCACCGAGCCGAGTCTGTTTGCCACTGCGGCTTATCCGCCACCGATAGTCGAGCACAGCGCGGCGCGGCAAAGGGCGTTGACCGCCCTGGCCGTGTTGAAAAAGTCTGCCTGAACTCAGTTCATTAGCCGAGGGATTATCATGACCAGCCACTCAGTCACTGCGGACATAGCACCCGCTTCACAGCCGGCATCGCCGCAGTCTCAGGAGATTATTCAGGCATTTATTGCCTTGTATCAATCCCTGGGCCCCGAGCAATTGCCCACATTGCGCCATAGGCTGCAGGCCGTCTACGCGCCTGAGATCTGTTTTTGCGATCCCATGCACCGACTGGAGGGGCTTGAGCAACTGGAACAGTATTTTGCCGGTTTGTATCGCAACCTGACCGAAATCGCCTTTGAGATCACTGATGTCTTGCCCGCCGGTGATCAGGCCGCCATCAGTTGGCAGATGAAGTATTGTCACCCCAAGTTGAACCGGGGTCAGAGTATCAGCGTCGATGGTATCAGCCTCATCAAGTTTGGCGACAAAATCCATTACCACAGGGATTATCTGGATCTGGGGCAGATGCTCTATGAACAGTTGCCACTGCTGGGCTCAGTGGTGCGCATGGTCAAGGGCAGGGCAAGCCGATGAAGACGGTATTGATCACGGGTGCCAGCTCAGGCATAGGTGCCGAGCTCGCCAGACAATATGCCGCCGCCGGTTGGCGGGTCTTGGCCTGTGGCCGTAATGAACAAGCTCTGGCCGACCTCGAAGGCTGCGAGCCTTTGAGGTTCGATGTCACCGACAGAGACTCGGTGCTTAAGCTTGGCAGCAAGCTCAAACTGGAGTTAGGCCAAGCCGATGGTGTGGATCTGCTGCTGCTCAACGCCGGTACCTGTGAGTACATAGACGAGGCCATGGCCTTTGACAGCGCCCTGTTTGAGCGGGTTATCCGCACCAATCTGTTGGCTGTGGGCTATTGCCTGGAAGCCTTTATGCCTTTGCTTGCCCGTGGCAGCCAACTGGCGCTGATGAGCTCAAGCGTTGTGATGCTGCCTTTCCCGCGGGCGGAGGCCTATGGCGCCTCCAAGGCCGGGATCAGTTACCTGGCGCAGAGCTTGCGGCTCGATCTGGCCCACAAGGGAATAGACGTCAGCGAAATTCGCCCTGGTTTTGTTAAAACGCCGCTCACCGACAAAAATGACTTCGCTATGCCGATGCGGATCTCCGCCGATAAAGCCGCCAACACCATCATTCAAGCCCTGGCCGCCAGACGGCGCCTGATTGCCTTTCCCGGGCGCTTTATCTGGCTGCTGACTCTGCTGAGCTGGCTGCCCCGCAGTTGGCTGGCCGCCGCCCTTGGTAAACCCTCTGCAAAAAACGGGAGCCCAGTATGACAGTTTCAACCGGCAACAAGCCGCGCATCGCCATAGTCGGTTCGGGGATCTCCTCGCTCACTTGTGGTTATCTGTTGTCACAGCAGTATGAGGTAACTTTGTTTGAAGCCGCCGATTATCTGGGCGGGCATACGGCCACTGTGGATGTTGAGCTTGGCGGCAAACCCTACGCCATAGACACAGGGTTTATTGTGTTCAACGATCGCACCTATCCCAGGTTTCAGGCCTTGATGGCCCGGGTCGGTATCAAGGCGCTGGCGACCGAGATGAGCTTCTCGGTGCAAAACCTTGTCAGCGGCCTTGAATACAACGGCCATAGCCTGGCGACCCTGTTTGCGCAAAAGCGCAATCTGCTGAGTCCGACCTTCTGGGGGTTCCTGAGGGAGATTTTGGCCTTCAACAGCCGCTGCAAAGCCTTGTATCAAAGCGGTCGTTACCCGGCGGTGACACTGGGGGAATTTCTCGAACAGCAGGGGTTCTCTGACTTCTTCTGCCAGCACTATATCCTGCCGATGGGCGCCGCTATCTGGTCGTCCAGTATTCAGGATATGCGCGCCTTCTCGCTGCCTTTCTTTATCCGTTTCTTTGAACATCATGGACTGTTGGCCGTCAGCAATCGGCCGCAGTGGTATGTGCTCGAAGGCGGCTCCCGCAGTTATATTCCGGCGCTCAGCGCGCCCTTTGCCGAGCGGGTTCATCTCAACTCGCCGGTAGAACAAATCCGCCGCCAAGCGGGGAGCGTGCAGCTCAGAGTCAAGGATAGCTGGCATGAGTTCGATCAGGTGATCCTCGGCTGCCACAGCGATCAGGCGCTGGCCATGCTCGGTGACGCCAGTGAGCTGGAGCGGGAGATACTCTCTAGGCTTAAATACCAGGATAACCAGGTGACCTTGCATACAGACACCTCGTTGCTGCCGAAGCACCGCGCCGCCTGGGCCAGTTGGAATTATCGTCTCGATGGCGATGCCAGCCGTCCCGCCTGCGTGACCTACAACATGAATATTTTGCAGCGCTTGCCAAAGTCTGCGCCGGATTTTTTGGTGACCCTGAATCAGGATGAGGCGATAGCCAAGGACAAGGTGCTCAAACGCTTTGTCTATGCTCACCCGGTATTCAATGAACAGAGCCAGGCGGCGCAGCAACGCCGCAGCGAGATCTGCGGCCAAGACCGTATCCATTTTGTCGGTGCCTACTGGTACAACGGCTTTCATGAAGACGGGGTACGTAGCGCCCTGGATGTTTGTGAAAGGTTCGGGGTAAGCCTATGAAACCTGAAACGGGTCTCTATCTCGGCAGCGTCAGCCACTCTAGGCTAACGCCGGTAAGGCATAGTTTTCGCTATCCCTTTGCCCTGATGTTGCTGGACTTGGATGATTTGCCAAGGCTTTCGTCCCTGAGCGGCTTGTTTGGTGAATCCCCTTGGTCTGCGCTGCGTTTTCGGCAGCAGGATTATCTCAAGGCGGCTGCAGAATCGAATACTGCCTCATCGCTGAAACAGCGGGTGCTGGATAAGGTGATTGCGCTCGGCGGCGAGGCCAGCTGCGACAGTGTGCTGTTCGCCGGGCAACTGCGCCACTTTGGACTCTATTTCAGCCCGGTCAACTTTTTCTACTGCTTTCAAGGTGATGAGTATAAATACCTGTTGGCTGAGGTGAGCAATACCCCCTGGAATGAGCGTCACTGTTATCTGGTGTCGGCCGAGGCGCCGGCGCTTGGCGACAAGTGCTTCCATGTATCGCCTTTTATGTCGCTGGACTATCGCTATCGCTGGCATATTCCGGCGCCGGCAGAGCGGCTCGATTTGCGGATCAGCAATCTGCCCGGCAAGGGGGACGTGGCAGGGCCGGCCCCCGAGTCGCAAAAGGCCAGCTTCGATGCGGTATTAAGCCTCAAACGCCGCCCCTTCAATGGTTGTGAGCTTAGGCGTTATCTGTGGGGCTTTCCCTTGATGAGCCTGAAAATTCTTTGGCTCATCTATTGGCAAGCGCTGCGTTTGTGGCTTAAGCGGGTGCCCTTTGTGCCTTACGAGCGCAGGCCTCAGGGCGGCACGGACTGATGCTAAGGAAGGTGCGAACAAGTCCCATGTGTACTCTGCGTCGGCTTACGGGCTTGGATGCAAGGCGTGGTTCGCAGCAAATGGCCCTAGTCCTTTGCAAGAATTCCCTAAAGGTTTGGAAATTTCCCCGAGTGTGACAGCAAACATTGGAGAATGAGATGGAAAACACAGTAGCCAAGAACAGACAGCAGCTGGCCGCCAGCGGCAAGAGTCTATGGGCCAGAGTCATGCAACAGGCCTTGAATGCCTTGGAGGGCGGTTGTCTTAAACTGCAGTTGGGGAGTGAGCAGTGGACCTTCGGCCCGCTCGATGCAGACCTGGTTGCCATAATTCGTATTCACGATGAACGCTTTTTTCGCCAGGTGATTCTGGGCGGCTCTATCGGCGCCGGTGAAGCCTATATTCAGGGGCACTGGTCCAGTCCGGATGTTACCGCCGTGGTACGCCTGTTTGCCCGTAATCTGCCGCTGCTGGATAAGATAGAGAAACGGTTTTCCTGGTTTTCCAACACAGTTAGCCGGGTGAAACACCTGCTGCGCCGAAACTCAAAGGCAGGTTCAAAGCGCAATATTCTGGCTCACTATGATCTGGGCAATCCCTTGTATCAGGCATTTCTCGACCCTGAGCTGCTCTATTCAAGCGCCGTCTATCCCCATGAAGAGGCGCAGTTGGATGAGGCGCAGCAGTATAAGCTGCAACTGATTTGCGAGCGGCTGGATCTTCAGCCCGGCATGACTCTGCTGGAAATAGGTACCGGTTGGGGCGCCCTGGCTATCTATGCCGCCAAACACTATGGCGTCAAGGTAACCACTACCACTATTTCCGATGCCCAGTACCAATATGCCAGTGAACGGGTTGCCGCCGAAGGATTGGGTGAGCGCATTACCCTGCTAAGGCAGGATTATCGCCAGCTCAGCGGCCAGTATGACCGTTTGGTTTCGATAGAGATGATAGAGGCAGTGGGCCACGATTATCTGCCGGGCTTTTTTGCCGGCCTGGATGCCCTGCTCAAGCCGAGCGGCAAGCTGTTACTGCAGGCGATCACCATTAAAGATCAACGCTATGACAGCTACCGCAAAGGGGTGGATTTTATTCAGCGCTATATTTTCCCCGGCGGCTGCCTGCCATCTGTCACCGAGATGACGCGCCACTTGCAGCGGCAAACATCCATGACCCTCTGGTCGTTGGATGATATAGGTCTCGACTATGCCCGCACCCTGAATGACTGGCATGCCAACTTCGATGACGCCAGAGAGCGGGTGCGCGAACTCGGCTATGGTGAGGACTTTGTGCGTATGTGGAAGTTTTATCTGAGTTACTGCGAGGGTGGTTTTCTTGAGCGCACCATAAGCACAGTGCAACTGACTGCGGTCAAGGACGGCTATCGTCCGCTCAGCTCAAGACAAATTGCAGGTTAGGCCATGAGACTCTTATCGCCCTGGTTTTTTCTGCTGCTCAATGCAGCCATTTTCCAGTTGGGCTGGTGGTCTTTGATCCTGTTTGCCAATCAGGCGCTGGTGTTTGCTCTCTTGCTGCTTTGTGTCCAGTTGCTGCTTGTCAATCCGGGCTACCGCTCAGCCCTCATGGCAGAGAATGCCGGGGATGAGCACAGCCAACTGGCAGAGCAAAGCGTAAAGCGTACCGGATACAGCATGAAAACATTCAACGCCGTGCTGATACCGGCTGTTATCGGCATAGCCTTGGACGCCATGCTGCACCTTGGCGGAGTATTTGAGTTTGACAGTCCCTCGCGGCTTTTACCCTTGTGGCTCTGTTGCCTTTGGGGGCATTTTGCCGCGACGTTGGGGGTGAGTCTGGCCTGGCTCAGGGACTTGCCCAAATGGCAGCAGGCGCTCTTTGGCGCAGTGGGTGGCGCTGGCAGTTACCTAGCGGCATTCAGGTTGGAGGCCGTGGCTTGGCCCCTGGGACAATCGGCTACCTTTAGCTTGTTGATACTCATCTGGTCGCTGCTGCTGCCACTGTTAAGTTATTGCAATCTCAGGCTTGAATGGGGGGCAAATCGCCCAACCAAAGGATTTCTCTGACGGAGACCGGCAATGAAACGATTCATCAAGGGTGTAAACAAGGGAGCAAAGCAAGTCGGTAAGCTGCATAACCCAGGCTTTGCCGGGCTGCTGATGATACTGCTTGGCCTACCCACTCAGGGATGGGCAGACAATTTACAGATTCAAGCGCAGCAGACTCAAGCGCAGAGCCAAGTGCAGACACTTGAGCCCAAAGCTGCCCAGGTCGAGCCATCAAAGGCGGAGCTTGCCAGCTTTCGGGAAGTGGGCCGCGGTGAAATGGACTGGTGGTTTATAACCCTTTATCGGGCCAGGTTGCTGACGCCGGATGGTAGTTACCAGCCCAATAGCTTCCCGCAGCAGCTGGAAATTCAGTATTACCGGGATATTCCTGCCTCGCGACTCCTGGAGGCCACCAAACACCAGTGGTTGCACTTGGGATATGACAGAGAGCAGATATCCGCCTGGTTGGCGCTGCTTGAAGGGCTCTGGCCGGATGTGGAGCAGGGGGACAGATTGAGCTTTGTGGCAAACGGGCCGCAGCAGGGATACTTTCTGTTCAACGACAAGCCGTTAGCCGCGATTGCCATAGATGAGAGCGCTTCGAGCGAGCATAAGCGTTTTGCCGGCGCCTTTTTGGCGATTTGGTTGTCAGAGCACAGCAGTCAGCCGCAGCTGAGAGCTCAGTTGATAGGAGAGCAGGCATGCAAATGTTAATGAGCAGGTTTATCGGTTTCACCAAGGTTTGGTTGTTACTTCTGATACTCGGACTGAGCGGTTGTGGCAGTGTCGATATTTATGACTATAGCGCCAGCGAACCTAAGTTGGATCTGCAGCAGTTCTTTAACGGGGAGCTGCAGGCTTCAGGTATGGTGGAAGATTACAGTGGCCAGGTGGTGCGCCGTTTCAATGTCCGGATGACGGGCAGTTGGCAGGGGAATCAGGGTGTGTTGAAGGAGTGGTTTGAGTATGACGATGGTGAGCTTGCCGAGCGAACCTGGCAGATTACCAAGCTTGCCGATGGCCGCTACCAGGGCAGAGCCGAGGATATTCTGGCTGTGGCAGAAGGGCAAGCAGAGGGCTTTGCCCTGCGCTGGCGCTACGACATGCTGCTGAAGCTCGATAGCGGCGAGTATCAGGTGCATTTCGACGACTGGATGTATCAAACGGCGCCGGACACCATAATCAACCGTAGCGAGATCCGTAAATGGGGCCTGACGGTGGGGGAGGTGACTCTGGTGATCCGTAGGTTGGAACACAAGTAGCAGAGCGACGATTAATCGTACGGCATGACTAACGCTGAGTCTCAGCCTGGGTTAAGCTTAGATCTGTTTAAATGGTAACAGTCTATCAACACAGGTTTAAATAACGATGAACAAAAAATCCGCTGTACTGCCATGGGCTTCAATGGGCTTATTGGCACTGGTATCCCTTGGCGGTTGCTCTAGTGGTATCGATTTCAGTTTTAAAGCGCCCGAGGAGGAGCGGGTGGACCCCAATCTACCCGCCGAAGATCCCATGGCACAGGATAACCAGAGGATCATAGATGATGCGCGCCGGGAAGGTAAAATCGACCCTCAAGTGTTTCCCGCTAAACGCTGATCAGCCTAGTTGTTTGCTGTTGTCGCTCTGCTTGCGGTCATAGTATTCGAAGGGAAATAGGTTGCGCAGGCGCTGAATATTGGCATCTCCGGCATTGGCGCTGATGTGCAGCCGCACTTCACCACTGCGTTCGGCGCGTACTGTACAGGTGAGTTTCTCTTTCTTGACCAGGGCGCGGCATTCGCGTTCAAACCTCTCCGGGATCTTACCCTTGTGGGAGGTCATACGACCGTCCTTGAAATGCATTTCAAATATTGTCACCCCTTTTTTGTTAGTGAAAACCAGTTTGTAGATAAGCACTAACGCCAGGGCGATAAAGAATATTTTTAACATAGTGGCCATAGTGGGACTCCTTGTTTCACCAAGAGTGAATACTGTTATCCGGGTGTTATCTTATATCCTCAGTTATACCTGCAAGCGGTAGCGTTTGACAGTGCATCCAAGGCGGATTTTTGTGATAAGGCTAAAAGGACTGGCAAATTGGCTATCCTTGGTTATTATTTGTTCAGGAATATCTGTTTTACCACAAGCCAAGATCAAGGATGAAGCCATGTACCTTTCCAATGCCGAGCGCTGGGCGCAAATCTGTGACAAACAAGTGGAACTGATGGGAAAGCTCAGTGAGCAGTTTCCCGAGCGGCGAGAACAACTGCAACACCTCACCCATAGCTGGCAAGACGTCAAACAACAGGTGCGTCAGGGCGATACCCCTCACATACCGCCACTGCGTTGAGAACTGAATCAATTTATAAAAAAGAGCCGCTCAGGGAGCGGCTCTTTTACTTTTGGTTGGTGGGAGGAAGATGGGGCTTGCCCGTGCAGGTCTGTCCTATGGCTTGCCTGGGCAGCGCAATTTTGCTGCTTAGAAAGCGTAACTGACACTCGCCAGCACAGTGCCGTCATTCTGGAAGGTGCCACTGCTGATCTCGGCATCCGAATCTATATCTGTGTCCAACCAGGCCACAGACAGACCAAAACCGGCAATCTCAGTAGAGACACCTATGGAGTAATCCAGATATTTGCCCATATCGTCATCGGGCGCATCGCCGAAGTTGTAACCCAGGTGCAGATCCAGGCTCCAGTTTTCGGCAAACTCATAACTATAGTTCAGCTCGGCATAGTGATAGTCCAGATCTGAACCCGCATAGTCATTGGTGTACCAGTAGGCAGCCCTAAAATCACTGAACTCCAGGCCGAAAGAGATTTCGTTGTAGTCCTGAGAGACATTGTCGCCCGGGTACATATAGCGCAGCAGGGTAATGTCATAGGCCAGGTTGTCGTTGATTTCACCGGCGTAACCCAGGTAGACATCCAGTTCGAAATCGGCACCCACCTGATCCTCTTTGGGAGTACCATCTTCATCGAATTCCACATTACTGGCCCAGGCCCCGACGAAGAAACCCGAGTCGTGACTCCAGTCCAGCCCGCCCTGAACGGCAAAATCACCGGCGGTTTGTGACACGGCCCTAAAGCGGTAGTCATTGGTCACGGCTATCTCGCCGCTGACTTCGGCCATGGCAGAGGTTGAGGTTATGGCGCCGCCAAGCAGCAGTGCCCATAACAGAGGGTTGGATCTTCTTATCACTTGGTTCACAAGCATTTCTCCCTTCTTTGGTTTGCCGGCCCCGTCCGGGAGGATTCCGGCGCGGCCTGGTTTATGCCAAACAACAGCAGCTATGCTGAGACCTCATGGCGGTTTTGTTTTTATCTGTTGGATTCAAACACCACATAGAGCTTGCGGCAGGGAACCGTTACCTGCCAGCTGCCGCGAAACCCGGCCGGGATCACAAACCTGTCGCCCGGGCCAACTTCGAGACGATTTCCCTGCTCATCGCTGATGACACTGTTACCCTCGAGGATTTCGCAATACTCGTGCTCAGTGTAGTCAACTTTCCAAGCACCTGTTTCGCTTTGCCAAATTCCGGTATGAAACTGCTCACAGGGGCTGGAGTAATGGTTCTCCAGCCGTTGGCGCGGCGCGTCCTGCAGACGCTTTTCCTCGGCGATGGAGTATTCACTTATCTCGGGAGTATTACGCGCCAGTACTCTGATATTGTTGATGTGCATCAGGCTCTCCCTCTCTCCCTATTTCATGGTCGGCATGATGAAATCGGCACTCAGCTGTTTGGGCCAGCGGGCGGTAACGGCTTTGCGCCGGGTGTAGAAGCGAACTCCATCCGGGCCGTGCATATGCAGTGGGCCAAACAGCGAGCGTTTCCAACCGCCGAAACTGTGAAATGCCATGGGCACAGGGATAGGCACATTGACCCCTACCATGCCGACTTGCACCGAGTGGCAAAAGTCGCGCGCCAGCTCGCCGCTCTGGGTAAAGATGGCGGTGCCGTTGCCGAACTCATGTTGATTGATAAGAGCCAGCGCCGAGTCATAGTCGGCCACCCTGACTATGCAAAGCACAGGGCCGAAGATCTCTTCCCGGTAAATCTGCATCTCGGGGGTTACGCCATCGAACAGGGTCGCACCGAGAAAGAAACCTTCGCTGTCTGCCAAGGTATTGCGGCCATCTACCAGGCAAACTGCGCCCTGCTGTATACCGCTGTCTATATAGCTGCAGACCTTGTCCAGATGCGCGCGGGAGATAAGCGGCCCCATTTCCATACCCGGCTCCAGGCCGTTACCTACCTTGAGCGCGGCTATCTTGGGTTGCAGTTTTTCTATCAGGGCATCGGCCACATCAGCAACCGCCAGTACCACGGAAATAGCCATACAGCGCTCGCCGGCAGAGCCATAGGCCGCACCCATCAGGGCGTTGCTGGCCAGTTCCAGATCGGCATCCGGCATCAGCAGCATGTGGTTCTTGGCGCCGCCGAGTGCCTGCACCCGCTTGCCGTGGGCCGATGCCTTACTGTAGATATACTCGGCGACAGGCGTTGAACCGACAAAGGAGATGGCCTGAACATCCTGATGGCAGAGCAGGGTATCTACCGCCAGCTTGTCGCCGTTGATAACATTGAAAACCCCATCCGGCAGCCCGGCCTGGGTCAACAGCTCGGCAATTCTGAGTACCGGCGCCGGATTCTTTTCCGATGGCTTCATCACAAAGGTATTGCCGCAGGCGATGGCAATCGGGAACATCCACATGGGAACCATCACAGGGAAATTGAACGGCGAAATGCCGGCAACCACCCCGAGCGGTTGATTGATGCTCCAGGCATCGACGCCAGTGCCAACCTGCTCAGTGTGTTCCCCCTTGAGAAGATGGGGAATGCCGCAGGCAAACTCCACCACTTCCAGCCCTCGAACCAGCTCGCCCCTGGCATCCTCAAGCACTTTGCCATGTTGCAGGCAGATAAGCTCGGCCAGCTCATCCATGTGGACTTCTACCAGGGCTTTGAAGCGAAACAGTACCCGCGCCCGGTTAAGGGGCGATACCTTTGACCAAGCGTTAAAAGCCTGCCTGGCCGAGTCTATCGCCCGTTCTGTATCAGCCTTGGAGGCGAGGGCGACTCTGGCTTGCTCTTCTCCGTTGGCCGGGTTGAAAATGGGCAGTGAAGCCTGAGCCTGGCTGCCATCTGTCTCATGTCCATCTATATAGTGGCTGTAAATACGCATAACTATCCTGTGTGCTTCAGTCGACGGTTTGGATGGCGTCGGCCAGGGTGGAAATCAGTTGATCTATTTGGGACTCTTCCACTATCAGTGGCGGGGAGAGGGCTATGATGTCGGCGGTGGCCCGTACCAGCGCACCTTGCCAGAAACAGCGCTCGAAAATCTGATAGCCGCGTTTGCCAACACCTTGCGGGCTGGGGGCCAGTTGAATGCCACCCACCAGGCCGGTATTGCGAATATCGATGACATTGGGCAGCCCCTTGAGACTATGCAGCGCCTGCTCAAAATAGGGCGCCAGCGCTGTAGTGCGCTCAAACAGCTTTTCGTCACGGTAGATATCCAGGGTGGCCAGTGCCGCCGCGGCCGCAACCGGATGCCCTGAATAGGTATAGCCGTGAAAGAACTCGATCATTGCCTCAGGGCCCTGCATACAGGCATCGTGAATCGCTTGCTGCACAAACACCGCGCCCATGGGGATGGCGCCATTGTTGAGCGCCTTGGCCGTGGTCATTATGTCTGGGGTCACATCCCAGTGGTTGCTGGCAAAAGCGCCGCCCACCCGACCAAAACCTGTAATCACCTCATCGAATATCAGCAATATGCCGTACTTTTGAGTGATCTCCCGAAGGCGCTTGAGATAGCCCTTGGGTGGCAATATTACCCCGGCCGAGCCTGACATGGGCTCGACGATAACGGCGGCGATATTCTCTGCGCCATGCAGGGCAATTAGTCCCTCGAGCGCCTCGGCCTTGTCGGCGCCATGCTCGGGCAAGCCGCGGCTGAAGGCGTTGGCTTCCATATCCAGAGTGTGGGGTAGATGATCGACGCCGCCGAGGAGCTGCGGGCTGAAACCTTTGCGGTTATTACCAATTCCGCCCACCGAAATACCGCCAAACCCCACACCGTGATAGCCCAGCTCACGGCCGATAAAACGGCTGCGGCTCGGCTCGCCATTGGCTCTGTGGTAACACAGCGCCAGCTTGAGTGCGGTGTCGACTGACTCTGAGCCCGAGTTGGTAAAGAAGATACGGTTCATGCCGGGCGGGGCGATTTCACTGAGGCGCTCGGCCAACTCGAATGCCAACGGATGACCCATCTGAAAACTGGGGGCATAGTCCATTTCGCGGATCTGACGGCTGACCGCCTCACTGATCTCCGCCCGGCCATGGCCGGCATTACAGCACCAAAGACCTGCGGTGCCGTCCAGCACCTGACGGCCATCGACATCCCGGTAATACATGCCTTCGGCCGAAGCCAGTAGCCTGGGAGTCTGCTTGAATTGACGGTTGGCACTGAAAGGCATCCAGTAATGCTCGAGATTGCCCTGTGTTTTCGCCTGTTGTTTTAGCTCTGCCATAAGCATTAACCTTAGTGTTGCGGGCTTGTTAATGGTGATTGATATTTCGCTATGCTATGTCAGAAATAATGAACATGGAAGGCCTGTGTGCAATTATTTATGCCAAAAAATCTATTTTTGTAAAATATATTGAATTTATGCCGTGCTCGAGGCTAATCTGGAGCGACCCGAATAACTCGCGATGGCTGCACGAGTTGGCCGCGATAGGCCTACTGAGGTAGTGGAATGCCCGCTTGCAAGCAGATGAGAGGATTTATGAGTACACCGCAAACCCGTCAGCAATGGCAGCAGTTGGCTGCGCAATTGCAGATCTGTGGCCAGGCCTTTATTCATGGAGAGTATTGTGCAGCCGTATCCGGCGAGACCTTCGATTGCATCAGCCCTGTGGATGGCAACAAGCTCGCCGCCGTAGCCAGTTGCGATCTGGCCGATGCCGAGGCAGCGGTGGCCAGTGCCAGAGCCAGTTTTGAATCCGGAGTCTGGTCGCGAATGGCGCCGGTAGAGCGCAAAAAGGTGATGATACGCTTTGCCGATTTGCTGGAGGCGCATAGCGATGAACTGGCCTTGCTGGAAACCCTGGATATGGGCAAGCCAATCCGTTTTTCCAAGTCGGTGGATGTGACCAATGCCGCCAGGGCCTTGCGTTGGTCCGGCGAAGCGGTTGACAAGATTTACGACGAAATAGCGCCCACAGCTGACAATGAAATAGGCATGATCACCCGTGAGCCTGTCGGGGTGGTGGCTGCGATTGTACCGTGGAACTTCCCCTTGCTGATGGCCTGCTGGAAACTGGGGCCGGCGCTGGCCAGCGGTAACTCTGTCATCCTCAAACCCTCGGAAAAATCCCCTTTGACGGCGATTCGTATGGCTGCCATTGCCTTGGAAGCCGGGATCCCGCCCGGAGTGCTCAATGTATTGCCCGGTTTTGGTCATACAGTTGGCAAGGCGCTGGCGCTGCATATGGATGTCGATACCCTGGTGTTTACCGGCTCCACCAAGATAGCCAAGCAACTGATGGTCTACGCCGGTCAGTCCAATATGAAACGTGTGTGGTTGGAGGCCGGTGGCAAGAGCCCCCACATAGTCTTTAACGATTGCCCGGATCTCAAGGCGGCGGCGCAGGCGGCAGCTTCGGCCATCGCCTTCAACCAGGGTGAAGTTTGCACCGCAGGTTCGCGCCTGCTGGTGGAGTCCGGGGTCAAGGAGCAACTGATAGCGCTCATTATCGACGAACTCAAATCCTGGCAGCCAGGGCATCCGCTGGATCCGGATACCGTCAGTGGCGCCGTGGTGGATCAGCAGCAGCTGCAGACTATTCTCGGTTATATCGAGGCGGGTAAGCAGCAAGGTGCTGTGCTGGCCTGTGGCGGCGAGCAACTCATGGCTGAAACCGGTGGCGTTTATGTGGCACCGACTCTGTTTCGTGAAGTGAATAACCAGATGAGTATTGCCCGAGAGGAGATCTTCGGCCCTGTACTGAGTGTGATTGAATTTGAGGGGATGGAGCAGGCGATAGCCATAGGCAACGATAGCATCTATGGCTTGGCGGCCGGTGTGTGGACTTCTGATCTTAGCAAGGCCCACAGAACCGCCAAGGCGCTGAGAAGCGGCATGGTGTGGATCAATCATTATGACGGCGGCGATATGACGGCGCCTTTCGGTGGTTATAAGCAGTCGGGTAACGGCCGCGATAAGTCGCTGCATGCTTTTGATAAATACACAGAAATTAAGGCAACCTGGATAGCCATTTAATCGGTTTGCTGTCATAGACAATCCCCCTGCCTTGCGGGGGGATTGTGTTTATAGAAGGCTAGGCTTGAGGTGTTCACGCACAGGTTCAAACAGCGCATCGAGCAAAACTTGAGTGCGGTTATCTTCGACTCGCAGCTCCAGCCAACCGTCACTGCCGAGAATTTCAAGCTGCCTGCACACGAGTTTCGGGGGGGAGGCTTGCAGTTCCCCCTTGAGGCGAAAAATCCCCTGTGGCGTATGAATGCGGCTGATATCGAAGGGAGTATTCACGACTGCCACAACGCCTTTGTTGTACTTATTTTCAAAATGACTCCCTATTCAACATACACTCGTCTTCAAAACAGGCCTTGTTCAGAATAGATCCTTGAATCTATGGTACAGCATGCCTGCCGCCAGAATGGGCGAGCGCAGCGCCGGGCCACCCGGGAAGGTCATATGCTCTATTGAGGCAAATATATCGAAGCGCTCAGCCTGCTGACTGATAGCTTCTGCCAGCAGACGACCCGCCATATGGGTGGCATTGACGCCATGCCCGGCATAGGCCTGGGCGAAATAGATGTTGGGGCTATCCGGCAACCTGCCTATCTGCGGCATACGGTTGGCGCCTATCCCTATCATGCCACCCCACTGATAATCTATTTTTACGCCCTTGAGCGCCGGGAAGACTCTTTCCATATTGGGCCTGAGCGCGGCGCAAATGTCCTTGGGATCTCTGCCCGAGTAGTTGCACAGCCCGCCAAATAGCAGGCGGTTGTCGGCCGACAGATGAAAATAGTCCAGTGCTATGCTCATATCGGCGAAGGCCATATTCTGCGGAATAATGTCAGCGCAGAGTGCTTGCGACAGGGGCTCGGTCGCTAGCAGATAACTGCCGGCCGGTAGCACCTTGCCGCCGATATGAGGTTCGAGTTTGGCACCTATATAGGCATTGCCGGCCAAAATCAGATAGCGGCAACGGACTTCACCGCTCTCAGTCCTGACCCGTATCTGCTCGCCCTTGATGATTTCGGTGGCGGCGCTGTCTTCATAGATGTTAACCCCCAGGCTTCGGGCTGCACGGGCCTCGCCGAGGGCCAGATTCAAAGGGTGCAGATGGCCGCTGCCCATGTCGCTGAGCGCGCCGAGATAACGCTCAGAGCCTATGACTTCCGGCAACTGCTCCTTGGACAACAGCTTGAGCTTATGTGGGTAGCCAAGTTGCTCAAGCTCGGTAAGCTCCTGCTCAAGCTCCTGCATATGTCTTGGTTTCAGCGCCAGATCGCAGTAGCCCCAGCGCAGATCGCAATCGATTTGATATTGCGCTATCCGTTCCCGGACGATATCGACGGCTTCAAAACCCATCTGCTTGATAGCCAGTACACCTTCTTTACCTATACTGGGCTCAAACTGTTCAATATTATGGCCAATACCGCGGATCAACTCTCCGCCATTACGCCCTGAGGCGCCCCAGCCCACTTTTTTGGCTTCCAGTATGGTGACCGCAAAGCCTCGTTCAGCCAGTTCTATGGCACTGTTGAGGCCGCTGAAGCCTGCGCCTATAACGCAGACATCTGTCTCCAAGGACTCTTCCAGCCTGGGATGCTGAAACAATTCTTTGGCGGTCGCATGGTAAAAAGAGGCGGGATAGTTGTCACTGTGAATGGGGGACTGGATTGGCATCATGGCTCCGTTCTTGTTATAAGTTTGGACTCGGCTGGTTACATCCGACGGTCGTCGCACTCTTGCCTTCAAAGTGTTCGTTTTATTTAACATGCTTTTGTCATATAATACAAAACAATTTCACCGGGACCTGGTTGCCCTTGTGCAGAAGCCGCTGCCGACCGTGTCCTGTAACCGCCTGATAAGAGATTTTTGGGGGATTTGCGATTTGGATATAGGTGCCAGCCTCAAGGCTGTTAGAAAGATGAAAGGCCTGTCCCAGCGTGAGCTGGCTAAACGCGCCGGGGTGACCAACAGCACCATCTCTATGATAGAGAAAAACAGTGTCAGCCCTTCAGTCAGTTCACTCAAGAAAGTGCTTTCGGGGATCCCCATGTCGCTAGTGGAGTTTTTCTCCATAGGTGAAAACGGCACTACCGAGCAAAAAGTGGTGTATCGCTCCAATGAGCTTTTGGACATAGGCACTGGGCCGCTGGAGTTCAAGCTTATTGGTCGGGATTATCCCAACCGTGCCATGTCTGTGATGTCGGAGACTTATCCCCCGGGAGCCGATACGGGTGAAGAGATGCTGCGCCACGAAGGGGAAGAAGCAGCGCTGGTGATCACCGGTCGCTTTGAACTGACGGTCGGTGAAGAGGTGTTTATTCTGGAGGCCGGTGACAGCTACTATTTCAATAGCGAACAACCACACAGGTTCCGCAATCCTTTCGATGAACCCTGTCATCTGGTCAGTGCCACCACTCCTGCCAACTTTTGATCTTCCATTTCCTCTGCTGATTGCGATTTGCTGCCCGTAAATTCACTTCGGGCAGCATATTTGCCTGTAAGTGTAAATAATATCGACCGTATAACCCCGTGTGCACCGAATTGGTGCCCGCTGAACCAGTGTGATGCAAAGCCAATTTTTTGCCTTGTTCAAGCTTGTTTACACCTATCTCAAACACAAGGGATTTTTAAATATTCATTTAAAAACAAAAGCTTAAATAATTTTAGTTTGAGGCTGCGTTTAACAGGATATTAACCTCTTGCCTGTGCGAAAAAATCCGTGTAGTGTGTGAAAAAATGAACATTTGCTTTAGTGAATGTTCAAAACTGAGACCTGGATTTGAGTGTTTTGGGGTGAGATATGGCACAGGCAGCAATGGCGTTGGTGGGTGTAACCGCATGCAATGAGCAGTTGGGGCTGCATCCTTTCAATATTGTTGGCGAGAAATACCTCTTGGGCGTGGTCGAGGGTGCCGGAGCCTGGCCCCTGGTGATCCCGGCATTGGGGGCCGATACCCCGATAGCACAACTGCTCGAACGCCTGGACGGCATATTGTTTACCGGCTCCCCCTCCAATGTTGAACCTCATCACTACCAAGGCCCGGCCAGCGAACCGGGCACCCACCATGATCCCAAGCGGGATGACACTACCTTGCCTTTAATTCGCGCTGCCATAGAGGCCGGAGTGCCGGTACTCGGGATCTGCCGCGGCTTTCAGGAAATGAATGTGGCTTACGGCGGCAGTTTGCACCAGAAGCTCTATGAAGTGGGTGGTTTTATTGAACACAGAGAAGACAAGAGCGCGCCGCTGGAGGTGCAGTATGGCTTGTCCCACGAGGTCAGCATAGAACCTGGAGGGATGCTTTTCGACGCCTGGGGCCGTAGCCATGCGATGGTTAATTCCGTCCATACTCAGGGCGTGGAGCGCCTGGGTCAGGGGTTGCGGCCTGAAGCGCATGCTCCAGATGGTCTGATTGAAGCCTTCTCTGTCACCGACGCCAAGGCATTCGCCTTGGGAGTGCAGTGGCATCCGGAATGGCAGGTCAGAAATAACCCCTTCTACAGCGCAATTTTTAAGGCCTTTGGGGAGGCTTGCAGTCTTAGGGCGCAACAGCGGAATAAATAATATGAATAAGCTTGAAGCCTTCTTAAAAGAACAAAAAATAACCGAAGTTGAATGTGTTATCTGCGATATGACAGGTATCGCCCGCGGCAAAATTGCCCCGGTAGACAAGTTTATCGATGAAAAGGGCATGCGGCTGCCCGAGAGTGTGTTGCTGCAAACCGTGACCGGCGATTATGTCGATGATGAGGCCTACTATGGCCTGCTCAACAGCGCCGATATCGACTTTGTCTGCGTGCCCGATGAAAACGCGGTCTTTATGTTGCCCTGGACCCTGGAGGCCACGGCTCAGGTGATCCACGATACCTATGACAAGATGGGCAATCCGCTGGAGCTGTCGCCGCGCAACGTATTGAAAAAAGTGCTCAAGCTCTATGAAGATAAGGGCTGGGAGCCGGTGATTGCCCCCGAGATGGAGTTTTATCTCACCAGTCGCAGTGACGATCCCGATCTGCCACTCAAGCCCCCGGTTGGTCGTTCCGGCCGCGCCGAATCCGGACGTCAGTCCTTCTCCATCGATGCCGCCAATGAGTATGACCCCCTGTTTGAGGATATGTACGACTGGTGTGAGGCGCAGGAGCTGGATATCGATACCCTGATCCACGAGGAAGGCACGGCGCAGATGGAGATCAACTTCAGCCACGGCAATCCACTGGCGCTGGCGGATCAGGTGTTTGTGTTCAAACGCACCCTGAGAGAGGCCGCCCTCAAGCACGGCGTCTGCGCCACCTTTATGGCCAAGCCTGTGACCAATGAGCCTGGCAGCGCCATGCACCTGCATCAGAGCGTTATCGACAAGGAAACCGGCAAGAATATCTTCACCCGCGAAGATGGCACCATGAGCCAGAATTTCCTCAGTTATATCGGCGGGCTGCAGCGCTTTATGCCGGAATTTCTGCCACTGATGGCGCCCAACGTCAACTCATTCCGCCGCTTCCTGCCGGGCACCTCGGCGCCGGTCAATCTGGAGTGGGGCGAGGAGAATCGCACCTGTGGCCTGAGGATCCCTGAGTCTTCACCGCAAAATCGCCGCATTGAAAACCGTATCCCGGGGGCCGATGCCAACGCCTATCTGGCCATTGCCGCCAGCTTGTTGTGCGGCTATTTGGGAATCGTTGAAGACGTGAAACCTTCGACGCCGGTGCAGGGCCGGGCCAACGAAGACCGCTCGGGGATCTCTTTGCCGCAGACGCTGGAAGAGGCGATGGCCATGATGGAAGAGAGCCAATATTGCCGTAAATATCTGGGGGAAGACTTCACCACAGGTTTTGTTGCGGTCAAGCGCGCCGAGCTTGAGAATTTTCGCCGGGTGGTGAGTTCCTGGGAGCGGGAATTCCTGCTGCTGACTGTCTAAGGAGGGAGAGATGAAATCACAACAGACCCAAAGCTGGCAGGCCAAGGACCATGCCCACCACTTGCATCCCTTTACCGATCCCAAGGCGTTGAAACAGGCTGGCGGGCGGGTGATTACCTGCGCCGATGGCGTCTATATCTGGGATTCACAGGGCAATCAAATTCTCGATGGCATGGCCGGACTCTGGTGCGTCAACATGGGCTATGGCCTGCGTTCCATCGCCGATGTGGCGGCACATCAGTTGCTGGAACTGCCTTACTACAACAGCTTCTTTCAGTGCAGCCACCCGCCGGCGATTGAACTGGCCGCAGAGATAGCCGCGCTGGCACCACCTCATATGAACAAGGTGTTCTTCACAGGCTCTGGCTCAGAGGCCAATGACACCAACTTGCGCCTGGTGCGTCATTACTGGGACATCCAGGGCAAGCCGGAGAAGAAAACCATTATCTCGCGCCACAATGCCTATCACGGTTCCACAGTTGCCGGTGCCAGTCTTGGTGGCATGAGTGGTATGCATGTCCAGGGCGATTTGCCCATTCCCGGCATAGTCCACATCGCCCAACCTTACTGGTATGGCGAAGGCCAAAGACAGTCTGCCGAAGAGTTTGGCATTCGCTGCGCCCGCGAGCTTGAAAGCAAGATCCTCGAGCTGGGTGAAGACAAGGTGGCGGCCTTTATTGCCGAGCCTATTCAGGGCGCCGGCGGCGTGATAGTCCCGCCGGACAGCTATTGGCCGGAGATCAAAAAGATCCTCGCCAAGTACGACATATTGTTCATCCTCGATGAAGTGATCACCGGCTTTGGCCGCACCGGCTGTTACTTTGCCGCCGAGTATTACGATCTTGAGCCGGATCTTATCACCATAGCCAAGGGGATGACTTCGGGCTACGCCCCCATGGGCGGAGTGATAGTGTCGGATAAAGTCGCCGATGCGCTGGATAAGGGCGGTGAATTTGCCCACGGCTACACTTATTCGGGTCATCCACTCAGTGCCGCGGTGGCACTGGAAAACTTACGCCTGATGAAGCAGGAAAACATAGTCGCCAAAGTGGCCGAGGAAACCGCGCCTTATCTGCAGCAGCGGCTGCGGCAAGTCTTGGCCCAGCATCCGCTGGTGGGTGAGGTGCGCGGCGTTGGCATGGTGGCCGCGCTGGAACTGGTCGCCGATAAGGCGAGTCATCAGCGCTTTGCTGCCGAGCTTGGGGTAGGTACTCAGTGCCGGGAGCATTCCATCGCCAGTGGCTTGGTGATGCGGGCGGTGGGAGACACTATGATCATCGCGCCACCCCTGGTGATAACCCAGGCTCAAATCGATGAATTGGTAACAAAGGCGAAACAAGCGCTCGATATGACCTACGCGGATGTACAAAAATCGAACGACTAAGATTGCCTGCTATTGGCGGTAAGGGCATGATATACCTTGCTGCCAAGGTGCCGATGCGGGTTTTAGGGAGTAGCATTGGTGACACTAATAACAATGACAATAAGTTAACAATTGAAGGCGGGTTACAACCGCTGCTACCCGTAAAAGGAGAGAGCATGAAGCTATTGACCAAAGTAACGTCTGTGGCACTGTTGGGAGGCCTTGCGGCCGCTGCCACGGCCCAGGCCGAAGAAGTCGTCCGGGTGTATAACTGGAGTGACTATATCGCCGAAGATACCCTGGCCAACTTCCAGAAGGAAACCGGGATCCGGGTGATCTATGACGTGTTTGACAGCAACGAAGTGGTTGAAGCCAAACTGCTTTCCGGCCGCTCCGGTTATGACATTGTCGTGCCTTCGAACAACTTTCTTGCCAAGCAGATCAAGGCCGGGGCCTTTAAGCCTCTGGATAAAAGCAAGCTGAGCAACTATCAGAATCTGGATCCCCAGTTGATGAAACAGCTGGAGAAGGCCGATCCGGGCAACCAGTATGCCGTGCCTTACCTCTGGGGCACCAACGGTATAGGCTATAACGTCGCCAAGGTAAAAGAGCTGCTGGGAGAGGATGCACCCACAGATTCGCTCGAACTGATGTTCAACCCCAAGTATGCCGAGAAGCTGTCATCCTGCGGCATGTCCATGCTGGACTCGGCCGATGATATGGTGCCGCAGGCGCTGATCTATCTGGGATTGGATCCCAACAGTACCAAGGCGTCCGACTTTGACAAGGCCGGTGAAGTGCTGGCCAAGATACGGCCTTATATCACCTATTTCCACTCATCGCGCTATATCTCGGATCTGGCCAATGGTGATATCTGTGTCGCCTTCGGTTTCTCCGGCGATATCCTCCAGGCGGCTACCCGCGCCGATGAGGCAGGTAACGGCAACAAGATTGCCTATACCATTCCCAAGGAAGGCGCCAACCTCTGGTTCGATATGTTGGCCATTCCTGCCGACGCCGGCAATGTCGACAATGCGCTGACCTTTATCAACTATCTGCTCAGGCCGGAAGTGATAGCCCCCATCTCCAACTATGTTTCCTACGCCAACCCCAATGTACCGGCACAGAAACTGGTGGATGAGTCTATCCGCAACGATCCCGGCATCTATCCACCACAGGCAACTCTGGACAACCTGTATGTGGGGGAAATTCGTCCACTCAAGGCCCAGCGGGCCCTGACCCGGGTTTGGACCAAGGTTAAATCCGGCCAATAACAATAACTCAGGGGCCAGGTGCCCCTTCATTGTCTGATTGCGTAGTACAGGCAAACTTTACTCGTTCCACCAGCGGCGGCCGCTGAGCCGCCCATTTGGTATTTTGCGGAGAAGTATTATGGCAATCACCTCGGGCATTCCTGTCAAACCCAATAATAAAACTCAGGATGAAGTGCTGCTCAAAATCGAGCGGGTCAGCAAGCTCTTTGACGATGTTCGCGCCGTGGATGATGTGTCGCTGACCATCAACAAGGGCGAGATCTTTGCCTTGCTCGGCGGCTCAGGCTCAGGCAAGTCGACTCTTTTGAGAATGTTGGCCGGTTTTGAAAAGCCTACCGAAGGACGCATTTTTCTCGATGGTCAGGACATTACCCACCTGCCGCCCTATGAACGCCCCATCAATATGATGTTCCAATCCTACGCCCTGTTTCCCCATATGACGGTGGCGCAGAATATCGCCTTCGGCCTCAAGCAGGACAAGTTACCCAAGGCTGAAATCGAGCAGCGGGTGCAGGAGATGCTCAAGCTGGTGCATATGGAAAAATATGCCCGCCGCAAGCCGCATCAACTTTCCGGCGGTCAGCGCCAGCGGGTGGCGTTGGCCCGTTCTTTGGCCAAGCGGCCGAAACTCCTGTTGCTGGACGAGCCCATGGGAGCGCTGGATAAAAAACTGCGGACTCAGATGCAGCTTGAAGTGGTGGAAATTCTCGAGCGGGTGGGGGTGACCTGCGTCATGGTTACCCATGATCAGGAAGAAGCCATGACCATGGCCGAGCGGATTGCCATCATGAGCGATGGCTGGATAGCCCAGACCGGCTCGCCTATGGATATCTATGAAAGCCCCAACAGCCGGATGATTGCCGAGTTTATCGGCACTGTGAATCTGTTTGAGGGGGAGATCACCGCCGATGAGGTGGACCATGTGATCATTCAATCAGAGAGCCTGAACCAGGCGTTTTACGTGGGTTATGGGGTGTCTACCAGTGTCGAGGACAAGCATGTCTGGTTGGCGGTCAGGCCAGAAAAAACCCTGATAAGCCGTGAGCAGCCCGAAGAGCAATATAACTGGGCCAAGGGCATAGTTCACGATATCGCCTATCTCGGTGGTTTCTCCGTGTATTACATTCGCCTTGGCAATGGTCAGATAGTCCAGTGCAGCATGACCAACCGTGAACGCCGCGCCGATCACCCCACCTGGGATGATGAAGTCTATATCAGCTGGGAGGACACCAGTGGCGTGGTGTTAAGATCATGAAGAAGCTCAAGTTAGGATTCAAAGGCCGCCACCTGACCATAGGCTTTCCCTATCTGTGGTTGCTGCTGTTTTTCGCGCTGCCGTTCGCCATAGTATTGAAGATAAGCTTTTCCACCGCGGCGATTGCCATTCCGCCCTATGAGCCAAGTTTTCAGTATGCCGACGAAGTGCTGCAGGTATTTATCAACCTGAGTAACTATCTGTTGCTGCTCAGCGACTCCATGTACTACTCGGCCTATCTCAACTCGCTCAAGATGGCGCTGGTTTCCACCCTAGGCTGTCTGCTGCTGGGGTATCCCATGGCCTATGCCATTGCCCGGGCGCCGGCCAGGTTGCAGACAGTGCTGCTATTGTTGGTGATGTTACCCTCCTGGACCTCATTTCTTATTCGGGTCTACGCCTGGATGGGGATTTTGAGTAACACAGGGCTTATCAATAACCTGCTGCTGGGGCTTGGGATTGTTGATGAGCCGCTGCAGATGCTCAATACCAATCTGGCGGTGTATATCGGCATCATCTATGCGTATCTGCCCTTTATGATACTGCCGCTGTACGCCACCTTGGTGAAGCTGGATGTCAGCCTCTTGGAAGCCGCGGCGGATCTCGGCTCCCGCAGTCTCAATACCTTCTGGAAAGTGACGCTGCCCCTGTCCAAGAGCGGCGTCATTGCAGGCTCCATGCTGGTGTTTATTCCGGCCGTGGGGGAGTTTGTGATCCCCGAGCTGCTTGGCGGGCCGGACTCGCTGATGATAGGTAAGGTGCTGTGGCAGGAGTTCTTCAACAACCGTGACTGGCCGGTGGCTTCATCGCTGGCGATAGTGATGCTGGTGCTGCTGATTGTGCCCATCACCCTGTTCCATCGCTATCAGAGCCGCAGTCTGGAGAAAGAGATATGAAGAAGCTGAGTTTCTCGACCCTGATGTTATGGATTGGGCTGGTGTTTCTGTATGCCCCCATGTTTATTCTGATTTTCTACTCTTTCAACGCCTCCAAACTGGTAACTGTCTGGGGCGGCTTTTCCGCCAAGTGGTACGCCGAGCTGTTTGCCGATCAGCAGATACTGGATGCAGTCTGGACCAGTCTGCAAATCGCCTTCTACAGCTCGACCATGGCGGTGATCATAGGCACTATGGCGGCCTTTGTGATGACACGTTTTCGTCGCTCCTGGGCCAAGCTGACGCTGTCGAACATGATTACGGCGCCCTTGGTTATGCCCGAGGTGATCACGGGTCTGTCGCTGATGCTGCTGTTTGTGCATATGTCGGATCTGCTCGGCTGGCCGGCTGAGCGGGGCAGGATGACAGTCTGGATTGCCCATTCTACCTTCTGCGCCGCCTATGTGGCCGTGGTGGTGTCATCGCGCCTCAGGGAGTTGGATCTCTCTATTGAAGAGGCGGCGATGGATCTGGGGGCGACACCGCTGAAGACCTTCTTCCTGATAACTGTGCCCATGATAGCCCCGGCGCTGATGGCGGGTTGGCTGTTGTCGTTCAGCCTGTCGCTGGACGATCTGGTGATTGCCAGCTTCGCCTCGGGACCTGGCGCCACTACACTGCCTATGGTGGTGTTCTCCTCGGTGCGGCTCGGGGTGTCCCCCAAGATCAACGCCCTGGCGACACTGATCATTCTGGTGGTGTCCCTGATCGCTTTCCTCTCCTGGTATCTGGCGCGCCGCGCCGAACGCCGCAGCAGACAAACAGAGGAATAACAATTAGGCGGTTGGCTGTGACAGCCACCGCCGCTATTTTTCTTGTGTGTTTTAAATTTTGAACAAAGTGTGTTTTATAATGCGTTTTCTACTGGTTTTAGTCGATTTAACTGTGTAGGATGATGCAAGTGTTAAAAATAACAAACATAAAAGGCTGGATTAACCATGACTGCCACTGCCCACACCTCCTCTTATTATGCCGATTCGGCCAATGACACCCGTGAACGCAACAGCTTAAGCGAGGTGCTGGAAACCGATGTCTGTGTGATTGGAGCCGGTTATACCGGGCTCAGCTCGGCGCTGCACCTGTTGGAGGCCGGTTTCAAGGTGGTGGTATTGGAAGCGGCCAGAGTAGGCTGGGGCGCCTCGGGCCGCAACGGTGGCCAGATAGTCAACAGCTACAGCCGCGATCTCGATGTGATAGAAAGCACTGTCGGTAAGGCGCAGGCCAAGCTCTTTGGCGAAATGGCCTTCGAGGGCGGCCGCATCATCCGCGAACGCATCGAAAAATACCAGATAGATTGTGACCTCAAAAACGGCGGGGTATTTGCCGCCATCAACCGCAAACAGATGGGGCATCTGCAGCAGCAAAAAGCCCTCTGGGAGCGATATGGCCACACAGAACAGCTGCAGCTGTTGGATGATGCCGGCATTCGCCAGGTGGTCAATACAGACCGTTATATCGGTGGCTTGCTGGACAAGAGTGGCGGCCATATCCATCCGCTGAACCTGGCGCTGGGTGAGGCGAGAGCGGTGGAATCTCTCGGTGGAAAAATTTTTGAGGATTCGGCCGTAGTACGTATCGACGAAGGGGAGTACCCTATAGTACATACCGCCAATGGCCAGGTTAAGGCCAGGTTTGTGGTGGTGGCAGGAAATGCCTATCTTGGCAAACTGCTGCCCCAACTTGCTGCCAAATCCATGCCTTGCGGTACCCAGGTAATCACGACAGAACCCTTGGGTGAAGAGTTGGCCCACAGTCTGTTGCCGCAGGACTACTGCGTCGAGGACTGTAACTATCTGCTGGATTATTTCCGCCTGTCGGCCGACAAACGCCTGATCTATGGTGGCGGTGTAGTGTACGGCGCCCGAGATCCGGAGAATATCAAAGCGATTATCCTGCCCAAGCTGCTCAAGACCTTCCCCCAATTGAAAGGGGTCCGTATCGACTATACCTGGACAGGCAACTTTCTGCTGACACTCTCCCGTTTGCCTCAGGTCGGCAGGATTGGCAGCAACATCTATTACTCCCAGGGCTGCAGTGGTCATGGGGTGACTTATACCCACCTGGCGGGCAAGTTGATTGCCGAGGTGCTGACCGGACAGGCGGAGCGTTTCGATGCCTTTGCCAGCCTGCCCCATTATCCATTTCCCGGCGGACATGCCCTGCGAGTCCCCTTTTCTGCGCTCGGCGCCTGGTATTACAGCCTGAGGGACAAACTGGGTATTTGATGCCTATCCGTACAAGGGCGCCCGGCGCCCATTTAAAGGAGTCGCAATGAAACTTAACCAGAGTGCGCTGCTGCGTGAACAAGCCTATATCGATGGCCAGTGGCTGGACGCAGACTCAGGCAAGAAGGTCAATATTTTCAATCCGGCCACCGGCGAGCGTATCGGCAGTGTGCCAGAGATGGGCGCGTTTGAGACCCACAGAGCCATAGATGCCGCCGAGCGGGCTCTTCCGGCCTGGCGGGCGCTGACCGCCAAAGAGCGCAGCACCATTCTCAAACGCTGGTTCGAACTTATCAATCAACACGCCGATGACTTGGCGCTGCTGATGACCACAGAGCAGGGTAAGCCTCTGGCAGAAGCCCGCGGTGAGGTCACCTATGCCGCCTCCTTTATCGAGTGGTTTGCCGAAGAGGGCAAGCGGGTTTACGGCGATACTATCCCCGGCCATCAACAAGACAAGCGCCTGTTGGTGATCAAGCAGCCCGTGGGCGTGACTGCGGCCATTACGCCCTGGAACTTCCCGGCGGCGATGATCACCCGTAAGGCGGGTCCTGCACTGGCGGCCGGTTGCACCATGATAGTCAAACCGGCGCCGCAGACCCCTTTTACCGCTCTGGCGCTGGCCTACCTGGCGATTGAAGCCGGCATTCCTCCCGGCGTCTTCAGCGTGATCACCGGCGATGCCAAGGCGATAGGCAATACCCTTTGCGACAGCGCCGTGGTGCGTAAGCTGTCTTTCACCGGCTCGACCGGCGTGGGCATCCATCTGATGCAGCAATGCGCCGCCACCCTGAAGAAACTGTCACTGGAGCTCGGTGGCAACGCGCCCTTTATCGTGTTTGACGATGCCGATCTGGACGCGGCGGTGGAAGGGGCAATGATCTCCAAATACCGCAATGCCGGCCAGACCTGCGTCTGCGCCAACCGCATCTATGTGCAGTCGTCCGTTTACGATGCCTTTAGCGAAAAGCTGGCCGCCAAAGTGGCCGAGCTCAAGGTGGGTGTCGGCACAGAGTCCGGCATTACCACAGGGCCGCTTATCGACAAGAATGCGGTGAAAAAGGTGCAGGCTCATCTTGAGGATGCCGTCTCCAAAGGCGCCAGGGTCAAGACAGGCGGCCGGGCGCTGGGCGGTAACTTCTTCGAGCCCACTATTTTGACCGAGGTGAATGGCAGCATGCGGGTCGCCAAAGAGGAAACCTTTGGCCCGCTGGCGCCGCTGTTCCGCTTCGACAGTGTCGATGAAGTGATCGCCATGGCCAACGATACCGAGTTCGGCTTGGCGGCCTATTTCTACGCCAGGGATATCTCCAGAGTCTGGAAAGTTGCCGAGGCGCTGGAATACGGAATGGTGGGGATCAATACCGGGCTTATCTCCAACGAAGTAGCGCCTTTTGGTGGCATCAAGGCCTCGGGGCTGGGACGGGAAGGCTCTAAATACGGCATAGAGGAATATCTGGAGATCAAGTATCTCTGCCTCTCGGTCTGATTAACCCATGTCCCGGCGATGCCGGGACAACAACAGAGGATAGCAGGATGATAAGCAATGACTCTCTGATGGTGCGGCGCCAGGCCGCAGTGGCACCGGGTGTGGGACAGATACACCCTGTGTTTGTGGAACGGGCGGAAAATGCCCGGGTATGGGACGTCGAGGGCCGCGAATATCTGGACTTTGCCGGTGGCATAGCCGTGCTCAATACCGGGCACCTGCATCCCAGAGTCAAGCAGGCGGTTGCCCGCCAGTTGGAAGACTTCTCCCATACCTGTTTTATGGTGCTGGGCTATGAGAGTTATGTGGCCGTCTGCGAAAAACTCAACGCCCTGGTTCCCGGGGATTTCGCCAAGAAGTCGGCGCTGTTTACCAGTGGCTCGGAGGCGGTGGAAAATGCCCTCAAGGTCGCCAGGGCCTACACCAAACGCAGCGGCGTCATCGCCTTTACCTCAGGCTATCATGGCCGCACCATGGCAACGCTGGCGCTCACCGGCAAAGTGGCGCCCTACAGTAAGGGCATGGGGTTGATGCAGGCCAACGTGTTTCGTGCCCAATATCCCTGCGCGCTGCATGGGGTGAGTGACGACGATGCGATGAAGTCCATCGAGCAGATTTTCAAGAATGATGCCGAGCCGGCGGATATTGCCGCCATTATTCTTGAGCCGGTGCAGGGCGAGGGCGGCTTCTATGCCGCATCCCCCGAGTTTATGGCGCGGCTGCGCAAGCTGTGTGACAAGGAAGGGATAGTGCTGATTGCCGATGAGGTGCAGACGGGCGCCGGCCGCACCGGCACCTTCTTTGCCATGGAACAGATGGGTGTTGCCGCCGATATCACGACTTTTGCCAAGTCCATTGCCGGTGGTTTCCCGCTCTCCGGCATTACCGGCCGGGCCGAGATGATGGATGCCATAGGCCCCGGCGGTTTGGGAGGCACCTATGGCGGCAATCCGCTTGCATGCGCTGCCGCCCTGGCGGTGATAGAAACCTTCGAGAAGGAACAGCTGCTGGCGCGGGCCAACCAGGTGGGTACTGTCATTAAAGAAGCGCTTGGCAAGCTGCAACAGGAGTACGACTTTATTGCCGATGTTCGCGGCCTCGGCGCCATGGTGGCCATGGAGTTGGTTGAAGACGGTGTGCCCAAGCCCGAGTACTGCGCCCGAGTCCTTACCTTGGCGCGGGAGCGCGGTCTTATCCTGCTTTCCTGTGGTACTTATGGCAATGTGCTGCGTCTCTTGGTGCCTTTGACCGTCAGTGACAGGGATCTGCAGCAGGGGCTGGAGATTATTGCCGAGTGTTTCCGGCAACTGCGTAGTTGAGCCAGAAGGATGATAGGGAAGCCCAGCGCTTCCCTTTTTTATGTCTGTGACTCATCCGGAATACAGTTGACACTTTCCAGACTTCTTTGGGAAGAGAGTAACAAGTACCAAGCGAACTCAGTGGGGGCCCTTGCCTTTAATCGGCCGTTGCCGCGCAAATGGAAAAGACGAAATGACTTATCGGCAAGCTCAGCAGCGCCAATGGCAGTGCAAGCCAGAGTGCCGCGAAGGCTTATTGGCACTTTACTTGGTAAAAATAACCCATAAGTGCTAGTAGATTGAGACAGGGAGAGTCCATGGTGCTATCTTTGTAGCTGTTAACCTTTCATTTACAAGCGCATTGCGCCCGCCGCTATCAGGAGCCTTGGATGAAGCAACTCTCCATCGGAACCAAACTTCTCTGGATAACTTCGGCGCTGTTTCTCATAACAGTGGCCATTCTCTCCATCAGTCTCTGGTGGTCTCTGTCGGATCAAAACCAACGTCTGTCGGCAGAGGTGCAGCAGACGCTGGAGCTGGAGATCCGCGATAAGCTCGAGGCCAGTGCCGCTCAATACGGTGAGAAAGTCGCCGGTTTTATTGACGAGGCCTACCGCATTCCCTGGTCACTGGCGGGGATTCTGGAGCTGACCTCTGAGCGGGATCCCATGACCCGGGAAGAAGTGCAGACAACCGTCGAGGCGGTGCTCAGAAAGAACAGCCAGGTTTCCTCCATCTATGCCCAGTTTGAGCCCGATGGATACGACGGCCAGGATTGGCAGTATCAACAGCAAGCGAGCAAACACAGTGTGCCTGGCGCCGGGTCGCTGGAGATCTACTTTACCCGCAACAACGACGGCAGTATTGAGCAACACCAGGTGGACGATGCCGAGGAGAAGTATGTCGCCACGCTCAACGAGTTTGGCATTCGCGAGGCTGAGTGGTATCTGTGCGGTAAAGATACCCTCAAGCCTTGCCTGATGGAGCCCTACCTGTATGAGATAGCTCCGGGCAACAATGAGTTGATGACCTCCTTGACTGTACCGGCGCTGCGCGATGGCAAGTTTGCCGGTATCGTCGGGGTGGATGTCAATCTACCGGTATTTCAGAAACTGATCGATCAGCTGTCGCAGTCGCTCTATCAGGGCAAGGCCAAGGTTACTCTGCTCAGCAGCAAGGGGCTGGTGGTGGCTGCCAGTCATTATAGCAAGAAGGCGCGGCCACTGGCCGAGTCTGTCGCCCCTGAGCTGGCCGCCAAAATGGTGGCGCTGGCCGGCGGCGAGGGCTTTATGTTGACGGACAATGACATAGTGGTTGCGCACCGTATCGACATTCCTCTTTCCGGTAGTCGCTGGTCGCTGTTGATTGAAGTGCCCAAAGTGGACGCCTTCGCGCCCGTGGCCAAGCTCAGTGAAGAGATGACAGTGATGGCCACCGAACTGGGCAGCTTGCTGCTCGGGGTTGGCGTCTTGGTATCTGTGCTGGCGGTACTGGCCATAGCTTTGGTGATCCGCAGCATATTGGCACCGCTCAAGAGCATTCAATCCCGGGTTGAGAATCTGGCCAGTGCCGAAGGCGACCTGACCCAAAGCATTCAGGTGACTTCCCACGCCGAGCTTATCGCCCTTGGCGCCGGGGTAAACGCCTTTATTCTCAAACTCAGGGAGCTTATCCGTGAGCTGAAAATGCTTGCCGGACGCTCCCGTGATGAGGGCCAAACCACGGCAGAAATTGCCCGCCAGACACTGGACAGTGTCAATCGCCAATACAGTGAGATAGAGAGTGTGGTGGCCGCGGTCAACCAGATGAGCGCCACGGCCCATGAAGTGGCCAAGGCTTCGGAGCAGACGGCATCGGAAACTGAGTCCATGGCGGTCAATGTCCGCGACAGTGAAACCAGCCTCAACAAGGCGATGGATTACGTCAATACCATGTCCAGTGAGTCGATGCAGGCCAAGGCCGCCGTCGCCAAGGTGGCGGAGAGCAGCAATAACATCAGCAGCATTCTGGAAGTGATCAGCGCCATCGCCGAACAGACCAATCTGTTGGCGCTCAATGCGGCGATTGAAGCGGCCCGCGCCGGCGATCAGGGCCGAGGTTTCGCCGTGGTAGCGGATGAAGTGAGGGCGCTGGCTTCCAAGACCCAGAGCTCGACTCTGGATATTGGTCGTCTAATCGAGTCACTGCAGCAGGAAGTGGGCAGCGCCTCCAATATTATTGAACGCGGAGTGGAGCAGGCCAAAAACGCCGTGTCGCAAACAGAGCAGGCACTCAGTGCACTGAATCTTATGGTCAGCCAACTGGATCAAATCTCGGCGCAGATCACCCATATTGCCACGGCGGCCGAGGAGCAAAGCGCTGTCACCGAAGAGGTGAACAAGAATATCACCGGCATCTCAGACTCGGCGGCCGAACTGGCGCGTCTGGCCGGTGAGGCGGAGCAGAGCAGTCAGACGCTGGCACAGTTGGTGGACAGCCAAAACGATCAATTGGATAGGCTCAAGACCTAAGGAAGGTGCGAATAAGCCCCATGTGTGCTCTGCGTTGGCTTACAGGCCTGGATGCAAGGCGTGGTTCGCAACAAATGGCCAAGTCCTTTGCAAGAAGCACAACACAGCAGATAGGTCTGTAAGCCACGCCCTTAGGGGCTTTCACAGCAACCGGCTCTCTGCGTTATCTGACTTCGACAGGCCCAGGCATGCCTTCAGTCTGATGCCTTGAACGCCAATTGCTGTGCAAGCCAGAGTGCCACGAGGACTTGTTCGCACCTTCCCCAAGCAAACAAAAAGAACCCAGCCTCGGCTGGGTTCTTTTTTAGAGGAGCGAGAGACGCCTTCGGATCAATGCCCGTGATGTTCATCAGACAGAGACGCGACAGTATCGACCACATTGCGGGCACCATCGAGAATCGCGCCCATTACGTCTGCGACTTCCTGCAGCTGGGTCTTACCCTGGTTGGCCGCCTCGGCCACCGCCGCCATTTCCCGGGTGGCCTTGTCTGTGAGCTGACCATTTTGACTGACGACAGAGCCTATCTCCTTGGTGGACTCACTGGTGCGGGCCGCCAGTTGTCTGACTTCATCAGCGACGACGGCAAACCCCCGTCCTTGCTCACCGGCGCGGGCCGCTTCAATCGCCGCATTGAGCGCCAACAGATTGGTCTGTTCGGCGATGGCGCTGATGGTCGAGACTATCGCCTGGATATTGCGTGACTGTTCATTGAGCTGAGCTATCGCCTCTGAGGCCTGCTGCACCTGAGACGCTATGCTGTTGGAGGTGGCGGTTACCCTGTCCAGCCTGTCTATCGCCTGCTCAACTGTGGCACCGGTATTCAGCGCCGTGCTGTGGGCTATTTCGGCCGCTTCCTTAATCGCCTGGGACTTTTCTATCCTGGCGGTGATATCACTGGCAAACTTAATCACCTTGATCACCTTACCGACGGGATTGCGTATGGGGTTATAGCTGGCCTCAAGCCAGACGGTTTGCCCCAGCTTATTGAAGCGTTTAAACAGCCCTGACTTGAACTGGCCCTTGTTGAGCTCTTCCCAAAAATGGGGGTGTTCCCGGTAGAAGGCTTCGTCACAAAACAGCTTGTGGTGTTGCCCCTTCAGTTCGGCCCGGGTATAGCCCATGACGTCGAGAAAATTGGCGTTGGCTTCAATGATATTACCTTTGGGATCAAACTCGATAATCGCCTGGGAGTTATCCAGGGCGTTGGCCACGGCTTTTTGAGTGTCGGTTTCCATTTGGCTGTTGGTGACATCGGCGGCAATCTTCATGACGCGGGTGACTTTACCCTGCTCAAACACAGGGAAATAGGTGGCCTGCAAATAAATGCTGCTGCCATCTGCGTGGCGACGTTCAAACACCCCGGCAGCGGCTTTTCCTTGCCTGAGCTGTTCCCAAAAACTGCGGTATTGGGTTGAGGCGGCATAATCGGCCTGACACAAGGTTTTGTGTGGCATGCCTTTGAGCTTCTCATGCTCCAGGCCAAACAACTCGGCAAACAGGCGATTGGCTTCTATCACTGTGCCGTCGGGCGTGAATACCACACAGGCAAGCGACTGCTCTATGGCTTGCACTGTTGCTAGTTGCTTGGACAGCTGCAATTGACATTGTGCCAGGGCTTGTTTGGACGATTTATTAAAAAACATAAAACAGATCCCCACTTGTTAGGTTTAGTCGGCAGCTTGCTGTCGGCTCGTATTCTGAGGCGAGAATCCATTTCGCAGTTGTCATTCCTGATGCAGGGCTGCAGCTTTAACTTATTATAGCTTCAGTGAAAGGTAACATAAGCGTGGCAGAGTAAAAGGTGTGGATGAAGCCAAAGTCAAGATAACACTCCTGTGCCGCGGCGCTTAAGGTATAAGGCTTGTCGGCAGGCTATCAGCTTTTAATGAACATAAGATGTCAAGCTGCGGAAAAGTGATCGCGAGTTTCTCTAAATATAAGCTCTGGCTGACAAAGAGATTCCCGGATTGCCTTGTCTGGCTTCTATTGGAAACTGGCAAATCGGTTACAAGGGGTTATCGCAGGTGGCATGTATGTTTGATTATGAAAATCAATCGGTTAAAAAGCTGTTTTCCTGCTTGATAAAGAGAACTCCTTTGGGCTTTGGGCCGCTATAGTTTAGTAAGTTGTGATGTTTATCACAGTTTGCCCGGGCATAAGATCCCACTCTGTTATGGCTATTTTATCTTTAGTCGCCATTGAGCGCGGCTATCGCCAACAAGCAAAAGGAGTGTATATGGCAACCAAGAAAGTCAAGGCACCCACCATAGATATAGGTATCTCTGATGCGGATCGTAAAAAAATTGTCGCGGGGCTTTCTGCGCTGCTGGCCGACAGTTATACCCTGTATCTGATGACCCATAATTTCCATTGGAACGTCAAAGGGCCACAATTCAACAGCCTGCATCTGATGTTTATGGAGCAATACTCGGAGCAGTGGAATGCGCTGGATGAAATTGCCGAGCGGATCCGCGCCCTGGGGTATCCGGCGCCGGGGACTTATAAGGAGTTTGTTCGCCTGGCATCCATCAAGGAAGTGGAAGGTGTGCCCTCTGCCAATGAGATGATATTGCACCTGGTCGAAGCCCAGGAGGCCACGGCCCGCACCGCCAGAGCCCTGTTCCCCGTTATCGACAAGGCCAATGACCAGCCTAGCGCCGATCTGCTCACCCGCAGATTGGAAGTCCACGAAAAGACAGCTTGGATGCTGCGTAGCTTGCTGGAGGAATAGCCTAAACGCTAGGCGCTACGCATCAAAAAGCCGCCCCGGAGTGCTCCAGGGGCGGCTTTTTTACTCTTGCTAACTTGAAGAGGCTGCTGTGTTGGCAATCTTCGTTCATCCCAATCACATAGTTTGCCCATGTTGATGGGGAGCCACTCTTGCAGCCTTTGCCTCTTTGCCGCAACGCCAAGTCGTTTGGCGCTATTTATTCAAGGCTTAAGTGCCTTTCTCAAGGTGTCAGGCCTTTTCGGGAATACGTTCCAGTACAGCCAACAGCAGCTGCCAATATTGGCCCACTGTGGTGATATTCACCATTTCATCCGGGCTGTGAGGGAAACGTATGGTGGGGCCGATAGACACCATATCCATGGCCGGATAGGGCTCCTTGAACAGGCCACATTCCAAACCGGCATGGATCACCATGATCACCGGCTCTTTATGGTAGATGTCCTGATAGGTGTCGCGCACAATCGCCATCACAGGAGACTGGCTGTCTGGTTTCCAGCCTGGGTAGGCGCCGGAGAGTTCAATCTCGGCACCGGCCAGGTTGGCCAAGGCGATCAGCATGCCCTCAATCTGGCTGCGGCCTGAGTCAATCAAGGAGCGGATCAGGCACAGGAGTTTGACATCCTGCTCGCTGGTATTGATCACCCCGAGGTTGAGTGAGGTCTCTGTCACGCCTTCAATCTCGTCACTCATCCGCATGACACCATTGGGGCAGGCATGCAGCAGATCGATAAGGGTGTTCTGACTCTGCTCGCTCATCACCTTGGCAGGCAGCGGTACTTCGGTGAGAGTCAGGCAAGCGGCCGGATCGGCAACCGCCAGCTCTTCTCTAAGCAGTGCCTGGAAAGCCGCGGTGGCTTCGCTCAAAGCTGCGGCTTGTTCGGCCGGTACCAGAATAGTGGCACTGGCTTCACGGGGAATGGCGTTACGCAGCGAGCCGCCGTTGAATTCGGCCAGTTCCAGCTGCAGGCTTTCGCTGTGTTCAAACAGAAAACGGGCCAGCAGCTTGTTGGCATTACCGCGTCCCAGGTGAATGTTCACCCCCGAGTGGCCACCCTTTAGCCCGGAGAGCGTCAGGTTGAATGCCTGGAAACCATCGCCTGTGGCTTCCCAGACCATGGGCAGGGTGATCTCGGCATCCACGCCACCGGCGCAGCCCATGTAGATCTCGCCTTCCTGCTCGGAATCTGTGTTGATCAGGATTTCACCGCGAAGCATACCGGCTTCCAGGCCAAAGGCTCCTGTCATACCCGCTTCTTCATCTATGGTCAGCAGCACTTCCAGCGGCCCGTGGGGAATATCGTCACTGCCGAGAATTGCCAGCGCCGATGCCATGCCTATGCCGTTATCGGCACCCAGAGTCGTGCCCTGAGCCTTGACCCAGTCGCCATCAATCCAGGGCTGGATCGGATCTTTGACGAAGTCATGCTCTTTATCGGCATTTTTCTGCGGCACCATATCGATATGGGCCTGGATCACCACGGGTTTGCGGTTTTCCATCCCGGGAGTGGCATCTTTGCGAATAATCAGGTTACCGACTTTATCTTCGATAACCTCAAGCTGACGGTCTTTGGCCCAGTTCTGAATATACTGGCTGAGCGCGGCTTCATGTTTGGATGGGTGAGGAATGGTACAGATTTGTTCAAACCACTGCCATAGAGGCTGAGGTTGCAATTGGCTGAGACTGGACACAGCAAACTCCTGATCTTTTCGTCTGGTTGGCGGGCTTGGACCGGGCCAAGCCCGAGTTGTCACCAGTCTATCACAGAGCGACGTAAGGGCGCAGAACCCAGTTGGGACAATTGTTTATTTGTGGCAGCGAAACTTGCCAGCCAGATATTGGTAATCCGGCGCCGGAAAGGGAATAATGCTGGGCGCCAATAAAAAATAATTAGGATGGGTCATGGTTGAATTTATTGATGTTACTGACCAGGATGCAATTTTCAGTGAGGCAGACTGGGATGCATTGCTGGTGGTCAGCGCCGATGTGACGGCGTGTCCAATCGAAGAGGTGGCTATGCTGGCCTCCCACGGGGCTCAAGTTGACAAACGGGTGGGCAAGAGCCCAACCCTGTTGTTTGCTCCCGGGCTTGCCGGTGGCCGCTTGATTATCGCCCCGGTCGCGCCGCTTGGCGATTATGACGATGTGCGCGCCTTTGCCAATGCCGCCCGTGCCGGTATCGCCATCGCCCGTGACGCCGGAGCCAAAAGGCCGCTGTTGTGGATCGATAAGCCTGCATCCTTAGGTGATGAATACGCCAAGGCAGATATGGTTGCGGCGCTGGCAACGGCGCAGGAGTTATGGCAGCCATTGGAAGCCCGTGAGGCGGGGGCCGCCCTTGACAGCATAGAAGCCATAGGGGTGATGAACGGCGCCGATGCCGGCATGCTCAATGCCATCGAAGCCGGCCGCACCCTTGCCAGAGATCTTTGCGGCACTGAGCCCGAGCGCATGGGCGCCCCTGCCTTTGCCGACTATTGCCTCAACGCCTTCAAAGATTCAGGGCTGTCGCTGCAGGTCGTGGAAGACAGAGACATTCTCGAGCGGGACTATCCCTTGCTGAGCGCTGTGGCGCGGGCCTCTTTTGCCGTGGCCAGACATCAGCCCAGAGTCGTTAAATTGGAGTACCGCGGCGAAGGTGACATCCAGCACAACTATTTCTTTGCCGGTAAGGGCGTGGTGTATGACACAGGCGGCGCCGATCTGAAAGTGGGCGGTGCCATGGCCGGTATGAGCCGCGACAAGGGCGGCGCGGCTGCCGTGGCCGGTTTGATGAAGACCTTGTCATTACTCAAGCCCAAAGGCATTCGTGTGGTGGCCGAACTGGGGCTGGTACGCAACAGTATAGGCAGCGAAGCCTTTGTCACGGACGAAATCATCACAGCCCATTCGGGTGTCAGGGTCAGGATCGGCAATACCGATGCCGAAGGACGTTTAGTGCTGGCCGACTTGCTGTCCCATCTGCGTTTAAAGGCGCAGGGCAGTGCCGCGCCCGAGCTGTTCTCTGTGGCAACCCTGACCGGCCATGTGGTGCGAGCCTATGGCTCTTACAGTGCGGTAGTGGCCAACGCCGTTGCCGAGCAACAGGCATTACCCAAGCGGTTGCAAGCCAGCGCCGAGCGTTACGGTGAAGGGCTGGAGCTGTCCCGTTTACGTAAGGAAGATTTTGCCAAGGTGCGTGATGTTTCCGGCGCCTCTGAGCTACTTTCTTCCAATAATGCGCCCTCATCGGTTACCGCCAGAGGACACCAGTATCCGGCGGCCTTCCTGCTAAAGGCTTCCGGATTGGCGCAACACGGGGTAAAAGACGCTCAGCCCATGGCCTATAGTCATCTGGATATCGCCGGCAGTGCCACAGAAGGTGATCCCCTCTATGGCAAACCTACGGCGGCGCCGCTGCTTGGGTTGTTTGCCTATATGACTGAGTAAGTCCTCAACGCCTCCCGGCCGATGTCGTCGGCCGGGTTATCCCTGCACTCTGTCCGTTGGCTTTTCTTCACTTGGCGACCGCTATGTTGGCATTACATGGCCCCGATATTTGCTGGACGTCATCTCACCCAAGCTATCCACTGCGAGTGATTGGATCCCGCCCCTGCTTTAGGTTGTTATTTGACACGATATCTGAAAACAACAGAAAACTTTCAGACGGATTTTTACCCAGCCCTTGGATGGGGTGATCCAATTCACCTTAACTGGTCTTACCTCTTTGGGATCACGCTTTTACCCCCGCCGGGAGACTAACATTTGGGCTGTAACTGACAGCTAATTACAGTGTTAGATTTTACTTAATTGGAATGAAATCGGTCTGATTGGCTTTTAATTTATTTCTTTAAAATCAAATGGTAATGACTGTTTTCTTACTATGTTTCTAGATGTATCATTAGGTGCTGTGGGTAAATCCTGTGTAACTTTTATGTAATTACCTTACAGTTTTAGGTGTATTTTAAATTTTTAGCCTCAATACTTGTAATAAAATTACAGGTGGCTATAATAGCTCTCGTTGGTTAGGCAAGCGCCTTCCACCTCTAGTCAATCCAGGATGGATAACTATCTCCAAGGAAATGAGTGACAAGTTGTCTCCACGGATATGAGAACCTCTAGTTCCAGGGAACCGAGCCAAGCTTCACTAGAGTATTTATTTCACAACTTTGTTAGGAGTATCGGCTATGTCTTACACAGGCAAAAACAACGTAGTTTATTGGAGCAACACCTGGTTTGATTGTCAGGTTTTGCGCGGCGGCATGTTCGCCATGAGTTTCAAGGGCTGACTACCCCTTTAAGTAGTTCCATCATCCATCAACCTTTGTTCACCACTCTGTGGTGTATTTAGACTCAAGTCGCAATAGAAGTTTTGCTTCTGTTGCCAGGTGTTACCCGCTAGCGCGGTAGACTCTTTCCCTTTTGGGTGCTTGATACATGTCTTGGCCTGCTCTTTGAGCAGGCTTTTTTTTGTCCGCAGCAAAATGTGAATAAATTGTGAGCTGGTGGGCATTTAATGGATACCACAGGTAGCCTCCGTGCTCTGGTGCTGGTCTGATCAGGTCAAACTCCCTATAATCTGCCGCCGATGACCTCGTTAAAGAAGTGTCACAAACCTCCCTACACTCAAACTCAAGGAACCTGGTTCCATGTTGGAAAAACTGTTCAAGTTAAAGCAAAACAAAACCTCTCTGAAGCAGGAAGCCGTGGCGGGTCTGACCACCTTTCTGACCATGGCTTACATCATCTTTGTTAACCCCTCTATGCTGGCCGATGCCGGTATGGATCAAGGCGCTGTCTTTGTGGCGACCTGTGTCGCGGCGGCGATAGGTTGTCTGGTCATGGGGCTGCTGGCCAATTATCCCATCGCCCTGGCGCCGGGAATGGGCCTCAACGCCTTTTTTACCTACACAGTTGTGGGGGAAATGGGCTATAGCTGGGAAACCGCGCTCGGCGCAGTATTCCTCTCCGGGATCTGCTTTATGATCCTCTCCCTGGTGCGAATTCGGGAATGGGTGGTCAACTCCATTCCCATGTCGCTGCGCCTTGGCATAGCCGCAGGTATCGGCCTGTTTTTGGCGCTCATCGGCCTCAAGAGTGCCGGCATAGTGGTTGCCAACCCGGCAACACTCGTAGGTATGGGCGATATCACTGCATTTCCGGCACTGATGTCGGTATTGGGGTTCTTCCTGATCATCGCTTTTGTTCAGCGTGGTTATAAGGCGGCGGTGATCCTCAGCATTCTGGCCATCACAGTGTTGGGGCTGGCCTTTGGTGATGTGCAATATAGTGGCCTGGTATCCATGCCGCCTTCCATAGCGCCCACCTTTATGAAGATGGATCTCTCCGGCATGCTGGAGATCAGCATGATTTCCGTGGTGTTTGCCTTTTTGTTTGTGGACTTGTTCGATACCTCGGGCACCTTGGTAGCCGTAGCCCATCGTGGTGGTTTTCTGGATGATAAGGGCCGCCTGCCAAGACTCAATCGCGCCCTGACCGCCGACAGCGCCGCCACTATTGCCGGGGCCATGCTGGGTACCTCGACCACCACAAGTTATGTCGAGAGCACCTCAGGCGTTAGTGCCGGTGGCCGTACCGGCTTGACCGCCGTCGTGGTCGGGCTGCTGTTTTTGGCCTCGCTCTTTATCTCGCCGCTGGCCGGTATGGTGCCGGCCTATGCTACCGCGGGCACCCTCTTCTATGTGGCGATTCTGATGATGTCTGGTCTGGTGCATGTAGAGTGGGAAGATTTGACCGAAGCCGCCCCCGTGGTGGTGGTCTGCCTGTTGATGCCATTAACCTTCTCAATTGCCACGGGGATCGCCTTTGGCTTTATCGCCTATGCGGCGATTAAACTCCTCTGCGGCCGTTTTCGCGATCTCAATGCCGGGGTTGTGGCACTGGCGCTGCTATTTATTCTCAAGTTTGCCTACGGTGGTTAAAGGTAAAACGCGAGCAAGTGCTTTATAAACTGCATTTATTGAGGGTCATACTTTGTATGGCCCTTTTTGTATGAGATATCGCAATAAATAACGATTTTGTCCGCTTGATGGCCGACTGCCGCTAGGAATCCGGCGGCGGATTGGGTATAAGATTTATCCCCGACTTTTTTAAGCAAATACAAGTGATGAACTTGAGTGACACACGCTACCGCCGGGTAGTGGTAAAACTGGGTACCAGTGTGCTTACCTCCGGCAGCAAGCGCCTGGACAAGGCCCATATGGTAGAGCTGGCCAGGCAGATGGCGACCCTGATGCGCGCCGGTATCGAAGTGGTTTTGTGTACTTCCGGCGCCATTGCCGCCGGGCGCGAGCACCTGATGTATCCGGAGTTGCCGGATACCATGGCCAACAAGCAGTTACTGGCGGCTGTGGGCCAGAGCCAGTTGATCCTGGCCTGGGCGCAGTTATTCAGTATTTATGGTCTGCATGTGGGGCAGTTGCTGCTGACCCGGGCGGATCTGCACGATCGCGAGCGCTATCTCAACGCCAGAGATACCCTGAATGCGCTGCTGAAACAGAATATTATCCCTATCATCAATGAAAACGATGCCGTTGCCACCAATGAAATAAAGGTTGGGGACAACGACAACCTGTCCGCCCGGGCAGCGCTTTTGTGCGATGCCGACTTGCTGATCCTGCTGACAGACCAAAAAGGCTTGTTCGATGCCGATCCGCGCCATAATCCCAATGCTCATCTTATCAGCGAAGTGGCCAATATCGACGACAGCCTGCGGCAACTGGCCGGCGGCTCGGTTTCCGGTTTGGGTACCGGCGGCATGGCAACCAAGCTGGAGGCGGCCGACATAGCTCGCCGCGCCGGTATCGAGGTGGTTATTGCTTCGGGCCATCATCCGGACGCCATCGAAAAAATCGCTGCCGGCGAGTCAGTGGGGACTCACTTCTGCGCCATCGAAACCCCGCTGGAGAGCCGCAAACAGTGGATCCTTGCCGGGCCCAAGGCCAAGGGGAAACTGACCTTGGATGAAGGCGCGGTGCGAGCGGTAACCGAAAAGGGCCGCAGTCTGCTGTCCAAGGGGATTATCGCCGTCGAGGGCGAGTTTGAACGTGGCGCCACAGTGCAACTCTTGGATCCCAATGGCCGTAAACTGGCGCGGGGGATCTGCCGCTACAGCGCCGTGGCCCTCAAACGTATCGCGGGCCAGCATTCAGATAACATTGAATCCTTGCTGGGCTATGACTATGGTGATGCAATAGTGCACCGCAACGACATGGTGGTTTTATGACAGCTGAATATCTGCAACAACTGGGGCAAAGGGCCAAGGAAGCCAGTTTTGCCCTGGCCAATCTTTCCGGCACCGCCAAGCAGCAACTGCTGCATAATATCGTTGCCGCTCTCAAGGCTGATGAAGCGGCAATCCTCGCGGCCAATGAGCAGGATGTGGCTGCGGCCAAAGAGACCGGTCTCAACGAGGCAATGATAGACAGGTTGCTGCTGGATAAGTCGCGCCTGGCTGGAGTCATAGCCGATATCGACAATGTGATTGCCCTTGCCGACCCCATTGGCCGCGAATATGACAGCCGGGTGCTGGATAACGGCTTGCGCCTGTGTCGCCGCGCCGTGCCACTGGGGGTGATAGGCGTTATCTATGAGGCCAGGCCCAATGTGACTGTGGATATTGCCGTGCTGGCCCTTAAAACCGGCAACGCGGTGATCCTCCGTGGCGGCAAGGAAACCTTGAAATCCAACCTGGCGCTGGCCAAGGCCATTCGCCAGGGCGTTAAAGCCAGTGGCTTGCCGGAAGATGCGGTGCAGCTTATCGACAACCCTGATCGCACCCTGGTTACCGGCCTGCTCAAGCTGGATCAATATGTGGATATGATAGTACCCCGCGGCGGCGACAAGCTGCAGCGGCTCTGCGCCGAACAGGCGACTATCCCGGTTATTCTCGGCGGTGTCGGCATCTGCCATCTCTATTTGGATAAGGCGGCCGATCTGGAGAAGGCCATTCCTGTCATTCTCAACGCCAAGGTGCAGCGTCCAACCGTATGTAACGCCCTGGATACCCTGTTGGTGCATAAGCAGATAGCCAAGGAGGCATTGCCCAAGGTGGCCAAGGCCTTAGTCGATGCCGGAGTTAAGCTGGTAGGCTGCCCCGAGACTGTGGCGATTCTTGGGGCTGAGCAAGTGGCCGCCGCCAGTGAGGATAGCTTTGCTACCGAGTGGCTATCTCTCAATCTGGGGATCCGGGTAGTCGATGATATCCAGCAGGCCATAGGTCATATTCGCCGCTATTCCAGCGGTCACTCCGAGGCTATCCTCACGGATGATATCAATGCTGCTACCGAGTTTATGAACCAGGTGAATGCGGCGGCGGTTTACCTCAATGCCAGCACCCGTTTCACCGATGGTGGCCAGTTCGGCCTGGGCGCTGAGGTGGCTGTCAGTACTCAGAAACTGCATGCCAGAGGCCCCATGGGACTGGAAGCACTGACCACCTATAAGTGGTTGGGAGTCGGTGATTATACCGCCAGAAGTTAGTGTTTACTTCTTGTAAAAGGTATTCAGAGCATCGTATAACCCAAGCCCCGCAGTTGCGGGGCTTTTGCTTTGGCCGCTTACGATTCAGCTCTTAATCGCCGCAAAACTGCCGCGGCAGAGCTTGGCCAAGTCCTCTGCGGCAAGACAGATCTCCAGTCCGCGGCGACCGGCGCTGACATAGATGCTGTCAAACTCCTGGGCGCTGGCGTCTATCACTGTGGGTAACTGCTTTTTCTGCCCCAGAGGGCTAATGCCTCCCACCAGATAGCCGGATGAACGCTGCGCCAATTGCGGATTGGCCATCACCAACTTCTTGGCCTTAATCGCCTTGGCAACGCATTTCAAGCTGAGTTGATGATTCACTGGCACCAGGGCCACCGCCAGTGGCGGTGACTTTTCATCGCTGCTGACCAGCAGAGTCTTGAATACCCGGTTGGGATCCAGTCCAAGTGCACTGGCGGCCTCTTCTCCGTAGGAAGGGGCATTCTTGTCGTGGTGATATTCGTGAACGGTAAAAGAGATCCCCGCCTTGGTGGCGAGATCGATTGCGGGTGTCACAAGTGTCTCCTTAGGTGATGGCGTGAGTAGCGTTTAGTATCGCGTTTTAATCGGGATATCTGTTGCGCCAAAACCTGTTTAACTATCAAAATAGGTGTCATAGCATAAGCCTCAAGCCTTTCTGGGTCGAGACAGCGGGTCACTCTTTTAAGACTCAGTTTAAGAGCAAGACCACAAAGCGGCACAAAAGCTTAAGTATTAACTCAGACAATAGCTTAGAAAATAGCCAAGAAAAATAGCTCAGACAATAGCCTAGATATCGGTGGCGATTCAATCTGAATTCGGGGCTAATCTAGGCTGGCAAAATCGATAGGCCAGGGAAGGGCTTTAAACATGAGTCAAGTCAAAATAAAACGCCCGGCATCAGGCCGGGCATTTTGAAAGACTATGGCGGCCTTACTTCTGCGTTGCGCGGTAGTGGTCGAAATTCTCGATATAGTCGTCCATAGAGCCTTCAAGCATCTCCTTGTAGCGCTCCATATAGTAATCCATCATCTCTTGCTTCTTCGACTGCATCTGCTCCTTGGTGGCAAAACCGGTAGAGCCGAACCAGGCATTGTAGCGAGCCAGGGCATACATGAAGGAGGCACTGACTTCACCGGTTTGGACTTCAGTATTCTGGTTCTGTTTGTTGGCCAACTCGATGAGCTCACTGGCACGCTGAAAAAACGCCTTATCTGTATCAGACATCTGAGATTCCTGTTTAAAGTCGAGAGCTTGCCTCTCGGTATTAGGGTTAGCTTACCCTAGAGTGTTTTGTTGCAAACTGCTGTAATCCGCCTCACATTCCTGATTGCTAAAGCTCAACAAGCATGAGCTGAATCGCAAAGAGAGCAACTATCTTCCCAAATAGCCAATCATTTCGGCGCCGGCAGTTAAAACAGTATTTTATCGCTTTTCTCTAATTTCTCCCTATTGGCGATTTTTTCACTTATCTACCCTGGTTATTGTAGATACAATTCAATTGCTTATGTTAGACTTTTTCTTAACTGCAGCGGATATGACACTCAGTGTAGTAGGCCATGATAGGGAATATTGGCCTGACATAGTTCCCGGGGCGCTCTCGGCGGTTTTGGGGGATCTTCAGGGACGAAGTCAGTTTCGTGTCCGTGCGGTAGCTATGCCTGCAGCAAAATGTTCCGCAAAAGCAGCCTGTTTTAGATGGTTTGCGCGTTAATCTGTTGGCGGAATTAAAAATGTCAATAAAGCCAAGTGTATAGTGTTTTTTTGGTAGATGGCAGATTTGGAAACTGTAGTGGCAAAAGAGCCTTTCGGTGAGGTTGAGTCAATGAAGTTTCCGAACAATATAATTCAGTTCACTGGAACCAACAGAAGCTAACAAGCGCATGCTGTCGAAAAATTAAGACGCCTGTTGTGGTCTATTTTTCACTAGGAATCTCTGAAGTTCTTTTAACGTCTGCTCCTTGCCAGCTTACTGTTGGGGGGACTTTTTTCGCTGCAACGGTAGCTAGCTTCAGAAATTAAATAACCATCCTTCGCTACGATAAGTAATCGTATCTATTTTAATACATAGAATTTTATATTTTAACCAAGGGTTAACATTGAAGACGACTATTGAAACATCGCACTCTGAAATTATCTTTAATATTGAAGTTGATGACCTCGACTCTTTTGAATGTTTAAATGCGCTGGCCGATGTGTATCTTGATCTGAGTTATCAGATTGATGAGAAGCTCTCGGAACATGGTGTCAGTGTGGAATTCCACACGCTGTTCTATTCCATTAATGTTATGACCCCGGAAGGCCAGGTGGAGGAAGAGGAGGTGTTCGCTAAGTTTGTGGGTAACTCAACCCTGGAAGCGAAAGCGGCTACCTTTATCAGCAACGTTAATATCTGGTGTCGAACCCGTGACGACGACAGAATCTGGCAGGATGATGAAAATCCGCTGGCCGAGAACGCTGCTTATGTTTTGTGTATGCAGGATCTGAAATACATCCCGTTATATGTTGAGCTATTACTGCTGAACGATCTGGATCATGAGGTGTACCAGAATGATCATATCGAAGCCTTGATCGAAAAACACGGCATTTGTAAGCCTATGCTGACGCTGCTGGCGCATCGGGCAGGTGGCGCAGGTGGTCAGTGGGGGTCACTGCAGGTCGAAGCACACCAGGATGTGTTGCTGGATTATTTTGCTGAATATCCGCAACATCTTAAGTTATTTCTGGAAACCGGGGTTAAGTCCGTATACGATCAGTACATGGGTGGTGAGTTGTGGTTTGCAGCGATTCGTTTTTATGCGGATTTTATTGCCGATGAGAATGAGCGTGAAGATTGGTTAAGTCAGCAGGAACAAACCGCCTGGATTTATTTTAACAGTATTGATTTTGACTAATTGGAATAAAAGTCCTTAAAAATATAAAATAATTTCGCGTGGTTAACCTTTTTAAGGTGGTTCTTATGCCACGCCATTGTCGCTTCTTCGTTCTATTCCGAATGCTCCAGATTGCAGTGTTAAATAGATAAAAGAGTCGATACCTGAAACCAAAGATCTCCGGTATGGTTACTCTGGCAGTTGAGTTTTGGCGAGTAAGTATCAGCGGTTTAATTAGTATTATCTTGAATGGTAAGGATCGCGGATGTTAATGCAGTCTTCATCGGGAACTGTCTCATAGATAACGCAATACTGGAGTGCTTTCAAAAACTCAGCCAAAATCTGTGGTCACTTTTTGTAATTAAGACCAAGCCGATAAAATTGTGTTAGCTGTAGATATGTTGGTTTTCTCTAATTCTTTTCCAGTTTTTGTAAGGAAGTGCAACAAACAGGGTGATTCTGGTTTTACCAATCCACGAAAAAACACTGAGGTCGACACCTGCATAAGGAATTATTATGTCTATGCTTATAGGAAAGCCTAATGTTTCAATGTAAGTGCAAAACTCCACCATTTAGCTATTTAGATTATGAGATAATTGAATTGGATAAAAATAACCAAGGACAAGCTAGGTTTCAGCCGTGCAAAATTTGTGGTTCTGTCTGGGTCAATTATCTAATTGAAGAACCACACTATACAAAATCTGGTAGGTGGTGGAGAGCTGAGACTTAATCTAGTGATTTTGGTTATTTAAAAATTGAAAATGTTAAAAGCTATATTGAGTCACAAGAATCCTGTTTTGTTGGGGGGAGCTTTTACGAGCAAGATATACATAGGAAAAGTAAACCTATATACATAGGCTAGTAAAAAGAAAAAACGTTGGTTCTCAGCATTAATAACGTGGTAGTTAGGCTCCGGTTATGCTTAAATAGGTTAAGTCTAATCAAACATCTGCAATGCCAGGCTCTTTTTATCTCAGTGTGCTTAAGTTACCTAGCGGTGCTTGGATGCAGACCGAAAGAAGATTAACTTGTCGTTCTATAATAGGGCGCTTGATTTTTGTTAAAGAGGTCAAATGGTAGATTTCAGTATTTCACAAATAGGCGCGCTGATTCTGCTCCGGAATTTTAAGCTTTCAAACTTGCTAGAGTCAAAAATAATGGTGGCACCATTAAAGGCTGATGTCTGGAATTTGCGTTGTAAAAAAGATGAGCTGCTAAAGCTTCAGAAAGAATTGGCAGTAAAACTCAAACAAAATGAACAAAAATCTTCCCTAGGCTTGGTTCTTGAAGAAATTGATGAAATATGTAAAAAATAATAGGCTAATTATTATTGTCCATTCTGGGCTGAACCTCGTTACGATTGGCTGTTGTCGGTATTATGCATAGAGGAAGGTATGGAATACGTAAACAAACCACCTGGAGTAAGTAGAGAATCGATTAGAGAGCTTGAAGAGGCTTTTGGTGTTAGCTTACCAAGTGAATTTTATGATTGGTGGCAGAAAAGTAATGGGGCGGACATCTTTTTTGGTTTTAAAGAGCTGCAATTTTTCTCAATCATAGAAATACTAGGTGAGGATATATACGAGTTAAAGAAGTATATGCCTAACTCAATACCTGTTTGCATGGATGGGAATGGTAATATTTGCGTGGCAAAAATTGAACAGGAAAGAATTTCTGGCTATTACATCGCTAATTGTGGCGACTTAGGTTGGGATGAGGCAAAATTTGTTGCCAAGTCTCTTGTTGAACTGATAAATGATCAAGTTTCGCCAGAAAGCAGGTTAAATACATGAAAAGTGACTGTGATATTCTTTTTTGAAAAACACTGTTTTAACTTTGCCTAATACCCATGTGCGCTAATTGCTTTAAGGTATTTGTTCGGTACAACCGTTTGCTCGCATTGTGTAACTGTTATTTTTATAGGGAGTGCTTGTGATATTTCCAAGTTATTATACGGAATGGCTCAGTAGTATTGATACAGCTGAAGTGGTCTATTACAGAGGGAGTGAGTTCTATTTGTTCCCGGAGAGTGAGCTTGCTGATGAAGTCACGATAGATAAAAACACTGTCAACACCTTTAACCAGCTTTATGCCTTCATCAAAACTCAATTAGAAGTTTCCGGCAGCTCTCCTTTAACCATTGAACAGTGCAGCTCTTGCATTACTATCGGAACTGATAATGGTAATCCAGTTTTTATCGATCTAATGCGCGAATCAGAATTGTTCTGCTACTACCTGGATGGTGGTTATGTTGAAGCCAAAGGTGGTAACTTGCTAAGCCTGACTATCGAGGCAAGAAACATATAGAAATCACTCAAGAGGGAGCTCTTCTTTGCCAAATAACTGGAGACTCAGAAATTACCACTAAAGGCACGCTGATGTTCAATTTTTGGCTAGTCAAGGTTCGCGATTAATCCCGCAATATACTGATCATATTTATTATGTTGGTTATGTTGATGGAGTGGCATGCTTTAGTGGTCTGATCCTTGATTATTAATTAGAAGTTAGCATGTTCCTGCGCGGGGTAGTAACCGAGTTTAACCCAGCCATACAGTAAGCTCTGATATTATGTGCATTAACAGCATAGGCAGCTACTATTGACAAGGTTATGAACTTAAGGGAATTGAAATTGTCTATTGGGAAAAGAGAGTAGACGTTAAGATAGTTTGTTATCAATTTTTACAGACATACAGAGATAGAATGTTAGTTGCCGTTGCATATATCATAGTCACCTTGCTGATGCTCATAATGCTATTAAAGAAAGGGCGTTCAAAATTGATGCTTTTATACTTTATGTTGGAGCTTTATTTTGGCGTGGTTGCGCTAGCTTCTTATATGGATTAGTTCGAAAGTATCAATATTAGGAAGTGCTCAGGTAGCGAGGCGCTCAACTCTGGTTTTCCTGTCTAATGTAGGGAAACCCTAGAAACGAGCAAGTTGGCATCCACTGGTTAACAGTAATGAAATTTGTGGGTTTATTGGATTTTGGGTGAGTGTTTTGGCTTTTCTGGTATTAGTTGTTAGTAAGAGTTATGAATTAAATGAGATGGATTAATTTCTAAAAAACGACATGTCGACAAAACAGCCTTGCGCTCATGGTGAAGGTATCAGCCCTTCGATTATGTGGAAATGCAGCTTATGCTGCTGGCGAATAACTTTTCTATACGGTCGGCAGCGTCATTTGGGTTTAACTTCCTCTGGATTTCAACTTCTGCATGGAGGTAGAGTGGATTGTAAGAGGTGGATTTTATGCTTGGAAACCCAATAAGGAACGAATGACATCAGAGTTAAATCAAGGCTGAGATTATTTTGGATGTATACAATATGGCCGGTGGCTTTTTAGTCATGCATTTGACTGCGCTAATCAAGAATCAAGATTGACTCAGGCATAATTGTCACTTGAATAATTATTTTAATTTTATAGATTTATATTAAACAAGCCGGGAGTGATAATCCCCCGAAACTTTAGGCGATATTTTTATATGGTGACTGGTTGCACCCGGCAATGCCTTTGATTGAAATGGAGTTTAAATGAGTATTTTAGTAAACGCGTATTCCACGCACCTTAATCCTATAGATATCTCTTTTCCACATGTGTTGAATAACAGGCGTGGTTTAAGTGACCCAGAATTGACAAACCACCTTAATGGGTTTCACAGCTATATCCTCGAAAGAGGAGGTAGTGAGATGACTAAAATAAAATATCATCTTCTGCGTCATATACAGAGGGTAAATCATCAGTTTAGCTTCGATCTGGAAGAGGCTCATTTGGACGATTTGTCTACGTGGGCATTGGAGTCGAATTCGATCTTATTCCTCCCAGATGGAACTGTCCGAGATCCAAATGGCCATGTCCTATTTTACCCTGATGGACGTCAGGCCGATGAGGCGGCATTCATTCCATTCCTGGACGCAAGCTATAGCCGCAAGCATCAAACAGAAGCTCTGCTTAAAGCAAGGCATTTAAATGTTCCTCCAACTCCTCCTTTACCTTGTGAGCATGAAATAAGCCTTAGGCCTGTTAGCGAGATTGTTCTTCGTGCAATGTCACTATTTGTTGTCGCCGTCCGAGCTGAGTCTATAGCAACGGGAGACCCGCTCGATATAGAGATGCTGAAGGAACGTATTCCAAGTGGCTTTGTGGCTCTAAGCCCCGCAGAAGAGGCGTTTTTAAAGGCTGAACACCTTGATGATAACCCTGATGAAAGCCTGGTAGTGCAGTTTGTTTGGCGATATGAGGCTGCGGCGCTATTGCTATGGGTATTGGGTATTTTGCCTGAACTGCCATTTCCGGATTCCATTTGTGACGTGCCTGAAATTGCCAGGCTGATGCTCGATTCCAGCTCTTGGGAAGACAGGGTTGAGTTACGGGCGGTCGATGAAGTGCTGGACTGTTTGGACCTGCATTATCGGCTTCATTGGTTATGCCGTCAGGCCGGCATTGACGGGGCAGATATTTCCCCAGATATCGACCGAGGAGTTGTGCTTGAGCGCCATTATGCCCTTAATTGGCTAATCGGCTTTGAGAATAGTGATTGGGATGAAGTGGACACTCCAACTTGATCTATATTCAAACAGCCTAATAAGCTGCGGCATGGATGCTTATTGGTTTTTGGTGCCTGTTAGTATGCGCTTACCATGAGCTTGCAACCGGTTTCCTCGTTTGCACTACAGAGGGAAACAGCTCTCCTGAATTTAATTTAACGGCTTTGGATTAGGTAAATTATTAATGCTTAAAAGAGTCATCATCGGGATTGTCGTTTGCTTTGGCTTGGTCATGCCGATACAGGCGCAAACCTACAAAGGCACCTTGGGCAAGTATTCCATTATGCTTAGCATCCAGGATGATGCCGTGAGCACTTATATGTATACCCGTTACTTGAAGGAGATCCCTCTGGAGCGGGAGGGGTATACCTTTTATCAGCGTTACAGTTCGAAAGAGCAGAAGCTGGAACTGTTCGAGCTTCGCTCGGTAGGGGGAAACCTGCAAGGCACCTGGCAGAATAAACAAAGGGTTTTGCCTGTGCATCTGACGCCGGTTGAGCAAAGCCTTGCCGATTATCGGGCTGAGCATATGAAGTTTACCCTGGTCGGGGAAAAACAGTTTGCTAAGCAAACCATTGAGCTAATCAAAGAAGATCACAGCAACTTTGCTTTTTACCGGCTCGGCAAAGGGTTTACTCAAGCCCAGCAAGCATTTTTAAATCCGCTGCTGGCAAAATTGCACCGGGATTACGTCTCGAATTTTCTGCAATGTGAAGAGGCATCATACGAACCTCAAATAAGCCTGGTCTCTGATGAGTATTTTAGTGTCGTTATTCAGTACCAGATTTCTTGTGGTGGGCCGCATCCTGAGTATGGTGAGCAGATGTTGAATTTTGATCTCAGCAAACTGGCGCAGTTGCATGACCTAACGGAACGCTTCCCCAAGTTGGACTATTACTCCTTGTTGAAAGAGAAATATGCGAATAACAATGAGCTACAAGCTGAATGTGAGTACTTCGAATCCCGGGACAACTGGGCGATGGTGAAATGGCGACTCACCGCGGATGGGGTCATCATTCAACCTTACTATGGTCATTCTATGGCACCCTGTGAAGTTGATTTCTTTCTGAGTACGCAGGAGTTGAATGATTAAAGCTGACAGAACTATGAGTAAATGGAAGGCATCATGAGAAGAATTTTATTGGTTGTGTTTGCGGCTTTGCTCAGTGGTTGCTTGGGTATGCCAGATTCGGTCAAACCCGTATCAGGGTTTGAACTGAACAACTATTTGGGCAAGTGGTATGAGGTGGCTCGCCTCGACCATTCATTTGAGCGAGGCCTCACGCAGGTTACGGCCGAGTACAAGATGAGAAGTGATGGTGGCGTTTCTGTGCTCAACCGGGGCTACTCAGAGGCTGACGGCGAGTGGAAAGAGGCTGAAGGCAAGGCGTACTTTGTTAAAAGTGATACCGACGCTTATCTGAAAGTTTCATTTTTCGGTCCCTTTTACGGCTCTTATGTGGTCTTTGAATTGGATAGAGAAAACTACAGTTATGCCTTCGTTTCCGGGCCAGATACCGATTACCTGTGGTTACTGTCGCGAACGGCGGTTGTTGAGCCTGAGGTAATGGACAAATTTATTCAGATGTCGGCCGAACGCGGTTTTGATACCAGTAAATTGATCTTTGTCGCGCAGTGATAGACATGGCTTAGGGCAGCATAGAAATAGTTTCAGGCAGATAGCCTTGATGACTGAACTATCTTTTTCTCTTTTGCCCGTGGCTTTTTGTAGGGGGAAAGGTCAAGATGAGCTGGAGATAGATTCAAGCGACACAATTTCCCGTATCGCCTGCCAGCAAAAAGGCCAAGGTTTTGATACCTTGGCCTTTTTGTTAAACGCTGCTTCAACAACAGTTTCAATCAAATGCGGTTTGTTCTCAGAGTCAGTTCCCCATCAAACAATGTTCACTTTCGGCGCCTTGGGTTTCAGTACTTTTTGTATCAAGAGGGCTGACAGGATAAGCCCCATGCCTACCAGAGTCGCCAGTGTGATGGTTTCTTTCAATATCAGCGCAATAAACATCATGGACAGGAGTGGCGTCAGAAACACCAGATTGGTGATGCTGGCGGCTCGCTCTGTGGTTCTCAGTGCCATCAACCAGAGCACAAAGGTGACTCCCATTTCAAACAGGCCGACATAGACACCGGCACCGAGGGCTTGCCAATGCAAAGAGGGTAGGCTTTCGGTTGTCAGCAAGGTGATGGTTATCAGCGGCAGGCTCACCAAAAAACTCAGCATCAGGCTGACAATGGCATCGCCCTTGTCTTTGGTATTAATGATCCAATATAGGCACCATAGCAGGGTGCTGGAGAGTGCCAGCAGTATGCCAAAGGGGTTTGCAAAGTCCATTGACAACAGATTGCCACCGGTGGCTATCACCAATACTCCAAAGTAACCTGTGACGGCCGCCAGCATGTCACTGCCCTGTAGTTTTTGCTGCAACATGGGGGCTGCCAACAGCGGCAGCAGCACCGCCCAGGTGTAGTTCAGCGACAGCGCCTGCTGCGCTGGCAGCAGATCATAGGCCTTGAACAGCACCAGATAATAAAGAAAGGGGTTCAGTAACCCTGTTTGCAGGTAAAACCAGGGGCGGGCGCAAAACTGTTGCTTTAATAATTTGAGTTTTCCCTGCCAGGCAAGAATAAGCCCCAGGCAGACGGACGAAGTGATGACGGCAACAAACACCAGTTGCAACGGCGAGAAGAAGCCAAGGGCGATTTTAAAGGCGGTCGCCACTGTGGACCATAGGAATACGGCGGCCATCCCGTAGATCAGGGCCAGCTGGGATTTTCTCACTCTAGACTTCTCTGCCAGTACAGCTATTTGGCGGCCAGGCTGGCCACCTCCGGAATAGACATCATTTTATTCAGCGTCGGTGAAGAAAAAAAGATCCCGGCGCGGCGATGTGTAAAAAGATTGAGCAAAAGATCCATTTTTTTCTTCCTGGCCCTTGTAAAGCAATTTTACGCCCCTATATAGGGGGTAAGGCAAGATTGGGGGCCATCTACAACGGGCTTGAAAACAGCGAGTTTACCCCCATATCTGAAATCAGATAAACATATTCAGTTCGAAAGAAAAGATTTTTCGGAGGACCTCATGGGTAAAATTATTGGTATCGACTTAGGCACAACAAACTCTTGTGTAGCTGTCCTCGATGGTGACAAGGCTCGCGTATTGGAGAATGCCGAAGGCGATCGTACTACACCTTCTATCATCGCCTTCACTGAAGACGAGACACTGGTTGGTTCACCTGCAAAACGTCAGGCAGTGACCAACCCAGCCAACACTTTCTTTGCCATCAAGCGTTTGATTGGCCGTCGCTTCACTGACGATGAAGTTCAGCGCGACGTCAGCATCATGCCTTTCAAGATCATCAAGGCCGACAACGGCGACGCTTGGGTTGAAAGCCATGGCAAGAAAATGGCACCACCTCAGGTGTCTGCCGAAGTACTGAAAAAAATGAAGAAGACTGCTGAAGATTTCCTGGGTGAGCCAGTGACTGAAGCGGTAATCACAGTACCTGCTTACTTCAACGACTCTCAGCGTCAGGCCACCAAAGATGCCGGCCGTATCGCGGGTCTGGAAGTAAAACGTATCATCAACGAGCCAACTGCTGCGGCACTGGCCTATGGTATCGACAAGAAGCAGGGCGACAACATTGTTGCTGTATATGACCTGGGTGGCGGTACTTTCGATATCTCCATCATCGAAATCGACAGCAACGATGGCGACCAGACTTTCGAAGTACTGGCAACCAACGGTGATACTCACCTGGGTGGTGAAGACTTCGACAACCGTCTGATCAACTACTTGGCTGACGAATTCAAGAAAGAGCAAGGTCTGGATCTGCGTAACGACCCTCTGGCGATGCAGCGTCTGAAAGAAGCTGCCGAGAAGGCCAAGATTGAGCTGTCCAGCACCACTCAGACCGAGGTGAACCTGCCTTACATCACTGCTGATGCGACAGGTCCCAAGCACTTGGTGGTTAAGATCACCCGTGCCAAACTGGAATCTCTGGTTGAAGACCTGATCCAGCGCTCACTGGAGCCTCTGAAAGTGGCTCTGGCCGATGCCGACCTGTCAGTGTCTGACATCAACGAAGTGATCCTGGTGGGCGGTCAAACCCGTATGCCTAAGGTTCAGGAAGCGGTAACCAACTTCTTCGGCAAGGAACCACGTAAGGACGTGAACCCTGATGAAGCGGTAGCCGTAGGTGCTGCGATTCAAGGTGGTGTACTGGCTGGTGACGTGAAAGACGTACTGTTGCTGGACGTAACGCCTCTGTCTCTGGGTATTGAAACCATGGGCAGCGTAATGACCAAGCTGATTGAGAAGAACACCACTATTCCTACCAAGGCACAGCAGACCTTCTCTACAGCAGACGACAACCAGAGCGCAGTGACCATTCACGTGCTGCAGGGTGAGCGTAAGCAAGCCAGCGCCAACAAGTCACTGGGTCAGTTCAACCTGGAAGGTATTGAGCCAGCTCCACGCGGCATGCCACAGATTGAAGTGACTTTCGACATCGACGCCGATGGTATTCTGCACGTGTCTGCCAAAGACAAGAAGACAGGCAAAGAGCAGAACATCACCATCAAGGCCTCTTCCGGTCTGTCTGATGATGAAGTCGAGAAAATGGTTCGCGACGCCGAGGCTCACGCCGAGGAAGACAAGAAGTTTGAAGAGCTGGTCAGCGCTCGCAACCAGGCTGATGGTCTGGTACACGCCACCAAGAAACAGGTGGAAGAAGCCGGTGACGCTCTGGCTGCAGACGACAAGGCCAAGATCGAAACCGCGATGGCCTCTGTAGAAACCGCTGCCAAGGGTAACGACAAAGAAGCCATCGACAAGGCGACTCAAGAGCTGATCGAAGCTTCTGCCAAGCTGATGGAAATCGCTCAGGCCAAGGCACAACAAGCCCAAGGTCAAGGCGAAGCCCAGAGCAGCAATGCCCAGGCCGATGACGTTGTCGATGCCGAGTTCGAAGAGGTTAAAGACGACAAGAAGTAATTGGGTGGTAACACTCGATTAATTCCGGCGGGCGTTACGGGGCAACCCTAACGCCCGCTTGTGTGAATCCAGCTTGGAAAGCGTGAGATTATGTCAAAGCGAGATTATTACGAAGTATTGGGCGTCGGTCGCGACGCCAGCGAGCGGGAGATCAAGAAGGCCTATAAGCGCCTGGCGATGAAGTATCACCCTGACCGCAACCCGGGCGATAAGGCGGCCGAGGCCAGCTTTAAAGAAGTCAAAGAAGCCTACGAGATCCTGACCGACGAAGACAAAAAAGCTGCCTATGACCAATTTGGTCATGCCGGGGTTGACCCCAACCGTGGCGGCGGTGGCTTTGGCGGCGGCGCCGATTTCGGTGATATCTTTGGCGATGTGTTCGGGGATATCTTCGGTGGTGGTCGTCGTGGCGGGCATCGTCAAGCTGCCCGTGGTTCAGATCTGCGTTACAACCTGGAACTGTCGCTGGAAGAAGCGGTTCGTGGCTTGACCAAAGAGCTGCGTATCCCAACCCTGGCAAGCTGTGATGTGTGTGATGGCTCAGGGGCCAAGAAGGGTACCTCGGCTACGACTTGTGGTACCTGTCATGGTGCCGGTCAGGTACAGATGCGTCAGGGCTTTTTCGCCGTGCAGCAGCCTTGTCCTACCTGTCATGGCCGCGGCAAGATCATCAAAGAGCCTTGCAGCAAGTGTCATGGCGATGGCCGCATAGAGAAGAGCAAGACACTGTCGGTGAAAATTCCGGCCGGTGTCGATACCGGTGACCGTATCCGTCTGGCCGGTGAAGGTGAAGCCGGTGAATTTGGCGCTCCGGCGGGTGATCTTTATGTTCAGGTCACAGTGCGTGAGCATCCGATATTTGTCCGTGACGGCAATAACCTCTATTGCGAAGTGCCCATCTCCTTTGCCAAGGCCGCCCTCGGCGGTGAAGTGGAAGTACCGACACTGGATGGCAAGGTAAGCCTGAAGATCCCGGCGGAAACCCAGACCGGACGTATGTTCCGCATGCGCGGCAAAGGGGTTAAGTCGGTACGCAGTCACGCGGTTGGCGATCTGCTTTGCAAAGTGGTGATGGAAACGCCGGTGAATCTGTCCGAGCGCCAGAAAGAGTTGCTGCGGGAATTCGAAGCCTCAGTCACCGGCGAATCCAAGAAGCATAGCCCCAAGGCCGAAGGTTTCTTCGACGGGGTGAAAAAGTTCTTTCAGGATCTGAATAGCTAACTTGCTCTCGGCCGAAACAAAAAACCGATGCTCAAGGCATCGGTTTTTTTTAGGCTATTCCCGGAGAAGCGTTAACGGTAGGTTCGATACTTATGCGGCTTCTTCAGTTTCTTCTTTTTGGGCTTTCCGGCGGCTTATTTTGCACTTTTAGAATTGCAGTGCTCGGGGCTACTGTATTGTAATCAGAGCCCTGGCACTCAGGCACCCAGCTTATGGAGTAGGCTTAGCCACAGTTGTTGCTCTTGCTCACTCAAGCGTGACATAAACTCATCGGCGACTTGCTGAAACGATACCTCGGCCTCTGCAAAAATCTTAGCGCCCGCCGGTGTCAGGGCCACCAGGCTGACTCTGGCATCCCGGCTGGCGGCTTCCTTTTCTACCAGACCAATTTTTTCCATTGGGTTAAGCAGGCGGGTGATCCCCGAAGCGCTGAGTCCCGCGCCCTGGGCCAGGTCAATCCTTCTGAGCTTATTGCCCTCGGCCTTTGCCAATTGCCTCAGTACCAAAAACTCGCTGAAGCTGATGCCGTGCAGCGACAGCCTGCCTGCCAGACTGCGTTGCAGTTGGCTGTGTATCTCGGTTATGGCAAGCGCAATACTTGCCGTAATGGGTTGTGTCATCTGAAACCTCTTTAGAATGAAACTAACTTGACCAATGCTTTATTGATACTTGATTGCGCAAGTATTGGTTTGTTTGCTTGAGCGGTCAAGTAGTTTGCAAGTTTTTTTTTACTTGGTTTGATGACTCCTGGCGCTGAGCTTCTGGTCTTTACCTAAGGCTTTTGTTCGGAGGTAGACTCTTGCTCTTGCGGTGGCGCAGACTCAGCTTGGGTCGCGGGTGCATTGGCATTGCTTATCATGGCGGCACTGCGTTCAAAGGTCATTATCAGGCGCTCAAACATCCCCTGAACCATCTCCAATTGCTCCTGTGCCAAACCATCGGTTTGCAGCCGGGCCAAGAGGCGTTCGCAGCTGGCACGGAACTCGGGTGGGTTTTCGCCGCGGGAACAGAGGATAAAGGCGTTGGCGAGTGCCAACTGCCAGTCTTGCAGCAGTTCGTCGAGTTGGCTGTCGCTGATGCTTGCCAGCAGGCGGCGCAGGCGCACCGAAACATGGCCCAGGTTTAGGCCGGTAAGGCCTAAGTCGGTCAGGGTTCTGTTGCTGCTCTGGCTGCTGCGTTCATAATTGGCCAAGCGCAGCAGGCGATCTGCCATGCGGGCATTGAACCAGTCCTCAGGCTTGTCCTGTTTAACCATATCAATCAGATCTTTGCGAGTGGCGTTGAGCAGGCGTTGCTGCATCATTTTGACTCCTGGCTCTGTCACCAGCTTAAACAGCCAATAGAGGATGCTGACGCCGACAAAGATGGCCATCGCTTTGCTCAGGGTGCTGTCTATGGCAAAGGCCTGGGTCATGTCTTTGCTGGGGCTGACCAAAATGGCAAATGGGATGCAAAATCCCAGGCCGTAGGGCAGGGTGGCACGATTGGCCAGCGCCATCAGGCCAATAAAGAAGGGACCGGCCAATACCAACAACATGATCTCAATATCGCCGCTGCTCTGGGCCAGTAGTTCGAGGGCGTAAAATATCGCGACCGGAATGGCAATCATCACCCCTATCAGCAGCCGCCGCAGGATCATACTCAAAAGGGGTAAGGGTAGCCTGGCCATCATGATGGAGAAGATCACCGGCATGGTCATTATCATCAGTGCTGCGCTGGAGGCGGTGCCAATCCAGATACCGGCGCCAATCAGGAAAATCAGCATGGTTCTGACACCCGTGATCAGCCCGAGCAGGGGATCTCTGTGGGTCTGCATCGCGGGAGCATTGAGCAGCGTTTTGTCCGGTGACTCCAACGCCTTGAAGGCCCGCAGCACCAGTACCAAATCGCTGGCCAGCTCTGAGGCGGTTTTCAGCAACCGCGACTCCAGTGGGCTGATACAGGCATGAGTGTTGCGATAGTGAATGATTTCGCGCCTCTGCCTGTGTGCCAGTTCATAACAGAAATGGAAATCGTCCGATTCGGACATCGCCTTGAAGTTGCTTTTCAGGGTACGGATTAGCCCTGAGAGGGTGCCTGTCATCAACTCTTCATGGTTACGCTGCAAACGGCCGAATATCTGGATCACGGCCAGCAATGACAACACCTTGTTGAATAACAGATTGGCCGCGCGACTGCGTCCAGGGCCTTCCGGCCCCTCGTAGCTGAGGGCGTTGGCATCGTCACTGGCTTCTGCCAGTGATTCGAGAATCGCATCTATCTGTTGATGGCGGTTTTCATGGGAGCCGTTGAGATCCAGCTCCAGCGTGAGGTATTCCAACGTCTGGTTGACTATTTTACGGGTTTGTTTCTGCAGCCCTTCGGTGACTCTGACAGGCCACAGCAACTGGCTCACCAGAGTGGCACAGATGGCGCCGACTATGATTTCACTGACCCTGGAATGGGCGACGGCGAAGATGGTTTCACTGTTGGCGGTGGCAGGGTTGACCATTACCAAGAGCACAATAAGACAGGGGGTGATCCCCGCCATAGCGAAGGCGTAGACAAAGTTGATATGGCGCACCATGGCCGACAGCGCCGAGTTCAGACCCAGCCACAGCGTCAGGGTGAGGATGGCCAGTTCGGGAGCGTTGTAAAAGCCGCTGAGAATCGCTATGCCGACAACCCCGCCTACCAATGTGCCTATTATCTGACAAAGGCCTTTTTCAAGCACCAGGCCACTTTCGGGGCGCATCTGCAGGAATACCGCCGACACCAGCGCCCAGTAGGGGCGCTCCAAGTCCAGGTAGAGCGCCGCCGTCAGCGCCAGCGCCATGGCTATCACCCCTTTGGTGGCGAAGATCAGCGTGCGCTTGTCCGGGGTCAGGAATACTGCCAGCGTGGGAGACAGGGCCATGTTATTCTTCGGCTTGCAGTTGGATGGAAACCGTCATTCCGGCGCTGAGTTCACGTTCTTCTGAAGCCGGGTCCAGCTTGATATCTACAGGGATCCTCTGTGCCAGCCTGACCCAGTTGAAGCTTTGTTGAATTTGCGGCAGCAGTTGGCCATTGGCATTGGTATTGGTGTCGGCAATCGCCTTGCCTATACTGACTACTTCACCCCTGAGCGGCTCGCCACCACTCATCAGGCTGATTTTGGCCTTTTGGCCTATCTTTATCAGCGGCAGCTTGGTTTCTTCAAAGTAACCTGTGACATAGAAAGAGCCTTGTTTAACCAGGGATAGTACCGCCTTGCCCTGGTTGACATAGTTGCCCTGACGCAGGCTGAGGTTGATTATGGTGCCATCGGCGGGGGAGTGGACCTGGGTGCGCTGCAGATCTATTTTGCTGCTGTCGAGTCTGGCCTTTGCCAGGTTGTAGCTGGCTTTGGCCAACTCTGTGTTGATCCGTGCCGTTTCCAAATCTTCTTCGCTGATCACCTCGCGGCCGGTGAGATTCTTGCGCCGCTCATATTTGTGTTTGGCCAGTTCCCAGGCATAGAGTTTGTTTTCCAGTTCGGCGGCCAATTCGGTACTGGTGGCTTGATAACGGGTATCGTCCACCTGAAACAGCAGATCGCCGGCTTTGACTTGCTGGTTATCCCTAACATTCAGTTGGGTTACCCAGCCGGAGACATCGGCCGAGAGCGTAATCACTTCGGCCCGCACCCGGCCGTCACGGGTCCAGGGTGAATAGAGGTAGTGATTCCAAATCCAGTATCCGGCCACTATGGCGGCCAGCACGAGAAGCAGGGTAATGGAGATGCGCAGTACTTTTGCCATGGTAAGTGTCAATTCTCAAACAGGTAGATAATCAGTGCCAGGTAGCACACGAACAGGGCGACTTCGAACCAGGCCACTCGCCAGATTTTTGCATACAGCCCGGTCCAGTGAAGGACCAGTCTGGTCAGAAACCAGAGTACGAGCGCAAGAGGTGCGAAGAGAACCAAAGGACTGAACAGCAATCCTCCCAAGGCTAATTCTTCAAGCATTGTATGAGTTGGATCCTATAAAAAGGCCAATAATAATGAGTGACTTATAAGCGGATAACGGCGTTTTTCCGTATCCCAGTCTGCTAACCAGTTTCGTGCCAGACAGGCTTGAGGTCAACTTTTTTCACGCCTTGGCTGTGAGCGGAAATGACTTTTGAGTCGGTCAATCCTTTGGCGATACGGCAAGCTGTGCTTGCTTGTGACACTGAGGTAAAATCCCGGGAAACTTTATCACCGGAAGATAAAAGATGAATAACCGAATTCTCGGTCTGCTGGCCATACTCTTTGTGGGGGGGCTCTCGGGCTGCTCCACTACCCAGTCGCCCACCGGGCGCTCGCAGATGCTACTGTTTTCACCCGAGCAGATAAACCAGATGGGCACCGCCTCTTTCGAGCAGATAAAAGCAAAGGAGAAGCAGAGCCAGGACAAAGCGGCCAGTGCCTATGTTGCCTGCGTGGCGCAGCGTATTACCTCTTTGTTGCCGCAGCAACATTGGCAATGGGTGCTGTTTGACTCGGATCAGGTCAACGCCTTTGCCCTGCCCGGTGGCCATATAGGTGTCTATACCGGGCTTCTCAAGGTGGCCAACAATGAAGATCAACTGGCGACTGTTATTGGTCATGAGATAGCCCATGTGCTGGCGCAGCACGGCAATGAGCAGGCCTCGCGGGCCCAACTCAGCCATACCGGTATGCAGTTGGCCGGAGCAGCATTGGGGATGGGCCAGATAGCCAACGCCGATCTCTACATGGCGGCCTTGGGGCTCGGGGTGCAGGTGGGTTATATCTTACCCTATGGCCGGGCGCAGGAATCCGAGGCCGATGTGATGGGGCTGGAGCTGATGGCCAGGGCCGGCTTCGATCCCAGAGCCGGGGTGACCTTGTGGCAAAACATGGCCAAGGCGGGTGGCAGTCAGGGGCCGGAGCTCTTATCGACTCATCCATCCAATGAGAACCGCATTGCCCAGTTGCGTGATTTACAAGCGCAGATGATGCCGCTCTATCAGGCGAGCAAGGGCAAGTTTCGCTCTTGCCAAAGATGAGGTGTATGAAAATCGGCTTGCTTGACCCTCAGCCCATTTCGACTGAGGCCAGGCGAATGAACAAACCGTAAGGATACGAATAAGCGCAACACTTGGACCCGGATAAGTGTTACACTGTGCCGCGAAAAATTCACAGATAAACTGAGAGTAAACTGATTATGTCTGATAAGTTCACCAGTGTTGAACAACAAGCCAGCTACGGCGTAGGTCGCCAGTTGGGTGAGCAACTGGCCGCCAACTCTTTTGAAGGTCTGGATATTCCAGCCGTTCAAGCCGGTCTGGCCGATGCATTTGACGGCAAAGAGAGTGTTGTTTCCCTGGAAGATCTGCAGGTTGCTTTCTCTGAAATCAGCCAGCGTCTGCAGAAGGCTCAGGAAGAGGCTGCCGAAGCCGCTTCTGCCGAAGGCAATGCTTTCCTGGCTGAAAACGCCAAGCGTGAAGGTGTGGTGACTACCGAATCAGGTCTGCAGTACGAAATCATCAACGAAGGCTCAGGCGCGAAGCCAAGCTATGATTCCAATGTTCGTACTCACTATCACGGTACCTTTATCGACGGTAAAGTATTCGACAGTTCAGTGACCCGTGGTCAGCCTGCCGAATTTCCGGTTTCCGGCGTGATTGCCGGTTGGACCGAAGCGCTGCAATTGATGCCGGTTGGCGCCAAGTACAAGCTGTATGTACCGCATCACCTGGCCTACGGCGAGCGCGGTGCCGGGGCGGCTATCCCGCCTTATTCCACTCTGGTTTTTGAAGTGGAATTGCTGGACATTCTGTAATACCAAAATCGCTTGAGTCTGACTCAGGCGATTTTTTTAGCCTGTATGTGGAGAAAGTTATGAGTGGACATGTCAGAGTTGCGGTTGCCGGAAGCAGCGGCCGTATGGGGCGTACCCTGATAGAAGCGGCCGCGCATTCCAGCCGGATCATTCTGGGCGCGGCCATCGAGCGCGCAGGCTCGACTCTGGTGGGAGTCGATGCCGGAGAGTTGGCCGGAGTCGGTTGTCTCCATGTCCGGGTCAGCGATAGCCTGGATCAGGTTGCCGATGACTTCGATGTGTTGGTGGATTTCACCAGCCCGGAAGGCACCCTCAGCAATCTGGATTGGTGTGCCCGCCATCATAAGGCGATAGTGATAGGCACTACAGGTTTCAACTCGGCGCAAAAGGCGCAGATTGAGGCCTTTGCCGAGCAGATGCCTGTGGTCTTGGCACCCAATATGTCGGTTGGGGTTAACCTAATGTGGAAGCTGCTGGAACTGGCTGCGGAAGTCATGGGTGATTATACCGACATAGAGATCATCGAAGGTCATCACAGACACAAGAAGGATGCTCCTTCAGGTACCGCCTTGAAGATGGGGGAAGTGATTGCCAACACGCTGGGGCGGGATCTGGAAAAAGTGGCCGTTTATGGCCGCGAAGGGATCACCGGCGAGCGTGAGCGCGACACCATAGGTTTTGCCACTATCAGGGCGGGCGACTTGGTGGGTGAGCATACCGCCATGTTTGCCGATATGGGCGAGCGTTTGGAGATCACCCACAAGGCTTCCAGCCGAATGACCTTTGCCAACGGTGCCATGCGTGCGGCACTTTGGCTACAGGAACAGGATGCCGGGCTCTACGACATGCAACAGGTATTGGGGTTGAAACCCCTGTGACATTATTTAAAAAACCGCCAATCGGCGGTTTTTTTTCGAATTCGTCCGCCAAGCTATAGACGGATTACCATTTCTCGTGTAGGATGCTCGGAATTTGTCAAAATTTCGTATTTTAGCGGAAATTGGTACTTTAAACAAAGATAAAAATATTATATTTCAGTGGCTTGGCTCTTTTCTCGGAGGTCGCGTTGACAAAGTCTGCCTTACTCGTACTCGAAGATGGAAGCGTATTTTCCGGCACAGCAATAGGTGCCGATGGTATTGCAGTTGGAGAAGTCGTTTTTAACACTTCGATGACCGGATATCAAGAAATCCTCACCGATCCATCTTATTCTCGCCAGATAGTAACTCTAACCTACCCACATATCGGTAATACCGGTACCAACGATGAAGACACAGAATCCGATGCAGTTCATGCCTGTGGTCTTATTATTCGTGATCTTCCCCTCCTCGCCAGTAACTTCCGTAACCAACAATCCCTCAGTGATTACCTCAAAGCCAACAAGGTGGTCGGTATCGCCGATATCGACACCCGTAAGCTGACCCGTATTCTGCGGGAGAAGGGCGCTCAGGCTGGTTGCATTCTGGTGGGTGAACAGGACGTAGACAAGGCGCTGGCCGCCGCCAAGGCCTTCCCAGGGCTGAAAGGCATGGACTTGGCCAAGGAAGTGACGACCGACAAGTCTTACCGCTGGCGCAAGGGAACCTGGCGTTTGGAGAGCGGCCTGCCGGTCGATACTCCCGAGTCAGAACTCAAGTACAAGGTAGTGGCTTATGACTACGGCGTGAAGCAGAACATACTGCGAATGCTGGTAGACAGAGGCTGTGATGTGACTGTGGTTCCTGCACAAACGCCTGCCAGTGAAGTGCTGGCGATGGCACCGGATGGGGTATTCCTCTCCAACGGCCCCGGTGACCCGGAGCCATGTGACTACGCCATCAAGGCGATTCAGCAAATTCTCGAAACCGATATCCCGGTATTCGGCATCTGCCTTGGCCACCAACTGCTGGCGCTGGCCAATGGTGCCAAGACGCTGAAGATGAAGTTTGGTCACCATGGTGCCAACCACCCGGTAAGCGATATTGACAAAGGCACTGTGATGATCACCAGTCAGAACCATGGTTTTGCTGCCGACGAAGCCACACTGCCTGCCAACATCAAGGTGACTCACAAGTCGCTGTTTGATGGCTCACTGCAGGGGATCCACCTGACAGACAAGCCGGCCTTCAGCTTCCAGGGGCACCCTGAAGCGAGTCCAGGGCCGCACGATTGTGCGCCACTGTTCGATCATTTTATCGAACTGATTGAGCAATACCGTCACCAAGTCAAGCTGTAATCGCCGGGAGAAGATAGAAGAAAATGCCAAAACGTACTGATATCCAAAGTATTCTTATCCTGGGTGCCGGCCCAATCGTTATCGGTCAGGCCTGTGAGTTTGACTATTCGGGAGCCCAGGCCTGTAAGGCGCTGAGAGAAGAGGGTTACCGGGTCATTCTGGTGAACTCCAACCCTGCAACTATCATGACCGACCCGGAAATGGCCGATGCCACATACATCGAGCCTATCCATTGGGAAGTGGTGCGCAACATTATCGCCAAAGAACGCCCCGATGCGATTCTGCCAACCATGGGCGGCCAGACGGCGCTGAACTGTGCCCTGGAACTGGAAGCCAAAGGCGTATTGAAAGAGTTTGACGTCGAGATGATCGGTGCCACTGCCGATGCCATCGACAAGGCCGAAGATCGTGCCCGTTTTGACAAGGCGATGAAGAGTATCGGCCTCGAGTGTCCCCGTGCCGGTATTGCCCACAGCATGGAAGATGCACACAAGGTGCTGGATCAAGTGGGCTTCCCCTGTATCATTCGCCCCTCTTTCACCATGGGCGGCAGCGGCGGCGGTATCGCTTACAACGTCGAAGAGTTTGAAGAGATCTGTACCCGGGGTCTGGATTTGTCGCCGACCAATGAGCTGCTGATTGACGAGTCGCTGATTGGCTGGAAAGAGTATGAGATGGAAGTGGTGCGCGATCGCAACGACAACTGCATCATAGTCTGCGCCATCGAAAACTTTGACCCCATGGGCGTACACACAGGTGACTCCATTACCGTGGCACCGGCCCAGACCCTGACCGACAAAGAATATCAACTGATGCGTAACGCCTCCATGGCGGTGCTTCGGGAAATCGGTGTTGAAACCGGTGGCTCCAACGTGCAGTTTGGTATTAACCCCAAAGATGGTCGCATGGTGATCATCGAGATGAACCCAAGGGTATCGCGCTCATCTGCGCTGGCCTCCAAGGCGACCGGTTTCCCGATTGCCAAGGTAGCGGCCAAGCTGGCGGTGGGCTTTACCCTGGATGAGCTGATGAACGACATTACTGGCGGTTTGACCCCGGCTTCGTTCGAGCCCTCTATCGACTATGTGGTTACCAAAATTCCTCGCTTCAACTTCGAGAAGTTTGCCGGTTCCAACGACCGCCTGACCACTCAGATGAAGTCTGTCGGTGAAGTAATGGCCATCGGCCGTACTTTCCAGGAGTCGATGCAAAAAGCTCTGCGCGGCCTGGAAACCGGGATGACAGGTTTCGACCCTATCGTGGATATCAACGAGCCTGAAGCCCTGGCCAAGATACGTTACGAGTTGCAGGATGTGGGCCCTGAGCGTCCTTGGTATATCGCCGATGCTTTCCGCGCCGGTATGTCCATGGAAGGTATTCGCCGCATCACCAACATAGACCCTTGGTTCCTGGTGCAGATTGAAGATCTGGTGCTGCAGGAAGAGAAGGTCAAGGAAGGTGGCTGGAGCGGTCTTTCCAAAGAGTTCCTGCGCAAGCTGAAGCGCAAAGGTTTCTCCGATGCGCGCCTGGCGTCACTGCTGGGGGTTTCTGAAAGTGAAGTGCGCAAACTGCGTCACAAGTATGAGCTTTTCCCTGTCTACAAGCGGGTAGATACCTGCGCCGCCGAGTTCGCCACGGATACCGCCTACATGTACTCCACCTACGAGGAAGAGTGTGAGGCCAATCCGTCCGATAAAGACAAGATCATGGTGATAGGTGGCGGCCCCAACCGTATCGGTCAAGGTATCGAGTTCGACTACTGCTGTGTGCACGCAGCGCTGGCGATGCGTGAAGACGGCTATGAAACCATCATGGTTAACTGTAACCCTGAAACCGTTTCCACCGACTATGACACCTCTGACAGACTCTACTTTGAACCTGTTACCCTGGAAGACGTACTGGAAATCGTGCGGGTTGAGCAGCCCAAAGGGGTTATCGTGCAGTATGGTGGCCAAACGCCACTGAAACTGGCTCGTGCCCTGGAAGCCGCAGGTGTGCCCATCATAGGGACTAGCCCGGATGCCATCGACCGCGCCGAAGACCGTGAGCGCTTCCAGCAGGCGGTTGAGCGTTTGGGGCTGAAACAGCCTGAAAACAGCACAGTGACCAACCTGGAGCAGGCGGTACTGGATGCCGAGCGTATAGGTTACCCTCTGGTGGTTCGTCCCTCCTATGTTCTGGGTGGCCGGGCGATGGAAATCGTCTACGACGAGCAGGATCTGCGCCGTTACTTCAACGAAGCCGTCAGTGTATCCAACGAGTCGCCGGTACTGCTGGATCGCTTCCTGGATGACGCCACCGAAGTAGACGTGGATGCCGTTTGCGATGGCAAGGACGTGGTTATCGGCGGCATCATGGAGCATATTGAGCAGGCCGGTGTTCACTCAGGTGACTCAGGTTGTTCACTGCCTCCTTACACTCTCTCCAAGGCGATTCAGGACGAGATGCGCGAGCAGGTACGCAAGCTGGCGCTGGAGCTGGGCGTTGTCGGTCTGATGAATGTGCAGTTTGCGGTCAAGAGCGACGTGATTTACCTGATTGAGGTAAATCCGCGCGCCGCCCGCACAGTGCCTTTCGTTTCCAAGGCCACAGGTGTGCCTCTGGCCAAGATTGCCGCCCGGGTAATGGCCGGCACTTCACTGGCCGAACAGCAACATACTCAGGAAGTGATCCCGCCTTACTACTCAGTGAAAGAAGTGGTTCTGCCGTTCAACAAGTTCCCGGGTGTTGACCCTCTGCTCGGCCCTGAAATGCGCTCTACCGGTGAGGTGATGGGTGTGGGTGATACCTTCGCCGAAGCCTACGCCAAGGCGCAACTGGGCTCAGTGAAAGATGTGCCCAAGTCAGGTCGCGCCCTGTTGTCTGTTCGTCACAGCGACAAGAAGCGGGTTTCGGATCTGGCGGCCAAGCTGATTGAGCTCGGCTATGAGCTGGATGCCACCCACGGTACGGCTGTGGTGCTGGGTGAAGCGGGTATCAATCCCCGCCTGGTGAACAAGGTGCATGAAGGTCGTCCACACATTCTTGACCGGATCAAGAACGGTGAATACACCTACATAGTGAATACCACGGAGGGTCGTCAGGCCATCGAGGATTCCAGACAGCTGCGCCGCGGCGCGCTGCAGCACAAGGTGAACTACACCACCACCATGAATGCGGCTTTTGCAACCTGTATGGCCCATGATGCCGACGACAGAAGCAATGTTGCCTCGGTGCAGGAACTGCACGCCAGAGTCAACAAGTAAACGCTGTCAGTCAGTAACTGAAAGTGACCAGGCCACCCATTAGGGTGGCCTGTTTTTTGTAGGCCGGATGATTTGGGTCATTGGGAAGGTGCGAACAGGTCCCATGCGTGCTCTGCGTTATCCGACTTTGACAGGCCCCGGCATGCCTTCAGTCAGATGCCTTGAACGCCAATTGCTGTGTAAGCCACTCTCTACAAAAAAGAACGCCGCGAGGACTTATTTGCACCTTCCCCTGGCTTTGGGATCTTGGCCGCTCTTGCTAAACTCGGCCATTATTAAGGCGTTTCATTTAAGACGCTGCAATCAAGATGTTTCAGGGAAAGGAAGTGATGATACTCGAGTCTGTCTCAAAGGAGCCCAAGGGCCGGGAAAATGTTGCGGGGCGAGTCAAAGGGCTGTTCAACCGGCGGAGCAAAGCACAGGCTCTTGCCTTGAGTTTTGGCTTGGCTTTGAGCCTTGGCAGTAATGGCGTGCGGGCTGATATCAACACAGTGCCTTTGGTGGCGCCCTTGTATCACGGCGGCGATCTGCTGCAAAAGCAGCTGTTTAAAGGGTTGGAGCTCAGTGTCACCACAGGGCGCGATCTGGCGATATTTTCCGTTGCCGGTATGAGCCTGGATGCCTACATTTTAACGCTGCCGCTCGATGCGCCGACCAAGGCCAGGGTCATAGCCCGGCTGTCGGATCCTTTCTACAGCATCCCCCTTGGGCATTTTCTCTACCTTTTTTACGACAGATACAGCCGCGCCGAGAACCGGGATCAGTTCCGGGATTATCTGCTTAGCCAATACAGCAAGGAGCAAATCGCCCCCTGGCAGCATTCGCTGTTCAGCCTGGAGGAGCAGGTCAAAGACAATACCGAACCGACCGCCGAAGCCAATGACAGACGCGAGGGCATGACGCTCAATCGCCAGTTGGTTGCCATGTTGGTGACTGTCTATGATCGCCTGTTCAACAATGATGATTGGGACCTTGGCAAGAAACTGCCGGAACATTACCGCTATCTTGGCGATAGCCCTGAAGATCTGGCGTTGATTGCCGACATTCAGCCGCTGATCATCACTGAGATTGGCAAGTATGTCGGCAGTCTGCCCGAGGGGGATATGCGCAGCGCCCTCGAGCTGATTATTGAAGATGGCAAGGCGGAAAATGCCGCCAAGGTAAACAACAAGGCGCAGGCGATAACCGTTACCCTTATCGACTTTGTCCGTCTCAATGTGCTCAAGGCCTATCGCCAATATGCATTACCGGCGCAGCGGGCCAAGGCCTTTTCTGCCTGGATGCAGGCTAGTCTCAAGGAAGATCCCAAGGGGTTGAGTGACTTTCTGGCAAGCTGGAGTCAACGCCCAAGAGCGGTGCAGATAACGGTAGATGGCTTGAGCCAGGGACTGATGCAGGCGTTGGTAGCACCCAATTCCGGCCCTTATCTCAAAGAAGTGCTAGCCAAGGATGCGGCTTTGTTGCAACTCTCGCCCGCGTCAGCCATGGGGCGGCCGCAGCACACTCCCAAGCAGGACTTTTTGCGTCAGCTGGTGAAAAATGGCGTTACCGATCAGTACTATCTGCCGTTTTTCAAGTCACTCTATCGCCGGAGTGAAAATGGCATAGCCACAGGAGGCATCTCTTCCACGCCTACCATCAGTGTGCGCAATCTGCCGATTATCAAGACAGGCGCCGCAGTGTCCGGTAAGGGCGGCACAGGGATCCCCAATTTTCACTTTGTCGATCGCACCCGTGACCGGGCCTATTACTTCTTCGGCAATGATGCTCTGCAGCTCGAAAATCTGGCGGAGAGCCGCGGCATGCGCACCATGTTCGACCGACTGAACTATCTCAAGACCTTAAACTGTAACGCCCAATATGACTGGAACGCCCAGACCAGCTTCGATGCCCTGGTCAATCTGGGGCTAGGTGAAGTGATCCGTGATTTTGGCGAGCAGCGCTGTCTCAATGAGTTGTCGCTGCGCGCCGAAGCCGAGAAGGGCTTGCAACATAAAGTGGCGGCGGTTCGAGAGCAACTCGAGGCCTACGACAAGATGGGCGCCTGGCGGCTGTTTTCCCGCATGAGCTTGCGGGCCAAGCTCAATGAACAGCTCAATGAGCTGGCCTTGCTGAGTGAGCAGGCAATGCCGGACTATCTGCTTATTTATAACCCCTGGCCGGATCACTTCGCCCATTTCAAGGGGCCGTTCAGCGACGAAATCATAGCGCCGACCGGTGAGCTTAACCGGCTCGATTACTGGCTCGGCCGTCTGGACAAGGTGTATCGGGACGCGGGTATCTATCCGCAGACGCTGTGGGGCATGGCCGGCGATCATGGTTTGGCACCTGTGTATCACACCCTTAACCCAGAACTGGTGCTGCAAGATGCGCTCAAGCAACGCGGGGTCGAGCTCAAGATAAGCAAAATCTCCTCTGATGAAGGGGAAGGCCCCAAGATAACCAACAACCTCAATCCGCCTTCACTGCATGGGGTAGATTTGGTGATAGCCTCCACTGCCGGTGGCAACTATATGCTGGACTTCTTTAACTCGGACCGAGGTTGGCAGGTGCAACCCCTGTACCAAGAGTTGACCCGTTTTAAGGTCAGAGAAGGCAAGGCGCTGGATATGGTCAGCCTACTTGCCGATGAGTTGCAGGAATCGCTGGATTATCTTGTGGTGCGCCAAAGCGATTGTACGCTTGATAGCTGCTCTGTGCGTTTGGTGGGATACAGAAACGGGCAGCGCCGCGATGAAATGATCAGTCGCGAGTCGGGCGTTATCCGTTATCAGGCGCTGGATGCTAAAGGCGCGCCTGAGCTGCTGGCACTGGCTCAGAGCAACCCTTATCTGACGCCGCTGTCTGATGTTCAGCTGTCCACCAAGCAACAACTGCTCGAACTATGCCTGGGGAGTGCCAAGGGCTGCAGCGCCGAGCAGTGGCGCAGCCTGGCGGCCATGAGTCCCAGACCCGATGCTGTGGTGCAGCTGGCACATCTCTATGATGAAGACAGGGCCGGCACCATCAACCTCTTCCCCAAAGAGGGGTTTGGCTACAACACCCTGGTACCGGGTCGTCATGCGGGCGAGCATTATCTGGAAAAAGATGCCTTCATAGGTTTCTGGGGCGAGACGGTCAAACCCGGCCAGAGATTGGGGCCGCTGGATAACGGCTCACTGGCACCGACCTTGTATCAGTACCTTACCGGTGAGCAGGTCGAGGTAGGAGACAATGGTTGGGGCTATCCCTCTGTGCTTTCGAGTCTTAACTGAGATGAATTTCTCATCGTCGGTGCCACAGAAACAGAGATTTTTGTCGCCATGGCTGGCAAGCCAGCCATGGCTTAGGTAAGCTTGTAGCCAAGATGAATTGAGTTTTAGCCGGTGTATTCCCCGGTATTCCGCTATGCATCCCTGGCGCCGCTGACAAAATGGCGCCCATTCACCCGGAAAATGAGTCTCTGTTGGCCTTAGGCCGACGGAGGCTGCTTTTGTTTGACAGGAGACGAAAGAGATTATGAACAAGGTTCCCATGACCCTGGTTGGGGCAGAACAGTTGCGCAAAGAACTGGATATACTCAAGTTTGATCGCCGTCCCAAGATCACCGAGGCAATTGCCGCGGCGCGTGAACTGGGGGATTTGAAAGAAAACGCGGAATACCATGCAGCCCGTGAAGAGCAGGGCATTTGCGAAGCCCGTATCCGCGATATCGAAGGCAAACTGTCCAATGCCCAGATTATTGATGTGACCAAGATGCCCAACAATGGCCGGATCATCTTTGGCGCCACTGTGACCATACTGAATCTGGACACAGATGCCGAAGTGACTTACCGCATTGTCGGTGACGATGAGGCTAATATCAAAGAGAACCTGATCTCGGTGAACTCACCCATTGCCCGTGGCCTTATCGGCAAAAATCTGGGGGATGAAGTCAATATTCAAACCCCCGGTGGCCTGGCAGAGTATGAAGTGGTCGCCGTCGAATATATCTGATTGCGTTATCAAGCCGCCTCCGGGCGGCTTTTTTGTGATTCAAACTGCTAAGGAAGGTGCGAATAAGTCCTCGTGGCACTCTGGCTTGCACAGCAATTGGCGTTCAAGGCATCTGACTGAAGGCATGCCGGGGCCTGTCGAAGTCGGATAACGCAGAGAGCCGGTTGCTATGAAAGCCCCGAAGGGCGTGGCTTACAGGCCTGCCTGCTGTGTTGTGCTTCTTGCAAAGGACTAGGGCCATTTGCTGCGAACCACGCCTTGCATCCAAGCCCGTAAGCCGACGCAGAGTACACATGGGACTTGTTCGCACCTTCCCTAAGATGGACAAAGTTTAATTTGCCCGTCAGGGCTTGAAAGACTAGCATCCGCCCAAATAACCCTGTTTATGGATAACACCTTGCTGAGAATCATGCGCCTCTTTACCCTGCTGATCGCCATAGGTCTGCTGGGCAATGTGTATTCCGGGATTGCCTCTGATGCAACCTGGAAGGCGTTTGAGCAAGCCTTACCCGAGCTCAGTCAGCAACAAGATGCTGACAAAGAGCCGTCTTCTGCAGTGTTGTCAGCGTCTCTTGGTCAAGAACCCCAATCCCAGGAGTCCCTGCATCATAAGCTTGGCAAGCATGATGCTGCCGACAGAGAAAAGGTGGATGGCAAAGTTTCCCTGTCTCACTTATCCAAGTTGCTGCGCTCCGAGCAGGGCGACCAACTCTATTCGGCACCCGGAGCCAGCCAGCGCTGCCTCAGCACGGCCGCTCCGCATGATGTGGCCGAGCCACCCTATGAATTGGCGTTTGAAATCGCTATGCCACCGGCGCCTGTGCTCAGCATTGGTTTTGCCGAGCAATTGCCTATTGAGCAGTATTGGACCTTAAAGCACCCAGGAGCCGGTTTGCGCCTTGGGGGCTGGAAAGACGCCAACCTCCGCTATCGCTTCAGTCAGCAAGCCGCCTGATGCTCTCTACCGGACTTTTCTGTCCGGGTTTCACTTCATCTGTTGTCAGTTACTCCTTCATTGGATGGCTGCGACTGTGATATGTGGCTTAAGCCACGAGTCGAAAAGAGAGCATAAATATGATAACTGACTCATTATTAAAGAGTAATGGCCGCGGGCGCCAGCCTAAAAAACTGCTTAATCACTACAGCGCCTGGAAATATCTGGTACTGGTAGTCACCCTGGTGGTGATGGCGCTGAGCGCCTTGCCGACTTGGTATGGTGAAGATGCCGCGGTGCAAATATCCCCCAAGGCCGGACTGGACTTATCTCCGACCCAGATAGTTTCTGAACTGGCCAAGGCCGATATTCAAGTCAAGCGCCTGGACAGCAAAGATCAGCAAACCCTGATTATTCTCAATGATGAAGGCCAACAGACTTTGGCCAAATCCTTGCTGGCCGGTCGTGCCAAAGATCCCGCTGAACTCACTCTGGCTTTGAGCCCGGCGGCGCCCGAGTGGTTGCTCGGCATGGGGTTTGAACCCATTAAGTTGGGGCTGGATCTTCGTGGCGGGGTGCAATTCTTGTTGGATGTGGATATCACCCCTGTGTATCAAACCCAGGGAAGTTCACTGGCCGATGCCCTGCGTGCCTTTGCCAGAGAGCAAGGGATCCGAGGCTTGAGTGTGCGTCAGGGCGCTGAAGAGCAACTGACAGTGGTTATGCCAGAGGCGGCTCGCGCCGAGGTGCGGCAGTTTATGGCCAGGCAATACCCACTCTGGCAGGTGAGCGGCAATAACAGTCAGCTCAAGTTGGCGCTGACTGAGGCTGAGAAAATCAACCTGCGTAACCTGACAGTGCAGCAAAACCTGCAGATCATGCGTACCCGTATCGAAGAGTTGGGGATCACCGAAGCGCTGGTGCAGCGTCAGGGCGAAAGCCGCATCCGTATCGAGCTGCCCGGTGTTCAAGACCCGGCTGCCGCCAAGAGCGTGATAGGGGCGACCGCGACTCTGGCCTTCTATGAAGTCAAGGACAGTGCCACCGGCGCCATGTTGATTAAGGACAAGTCCGGCAATCCTGTACCCGTGGCGCGCAAACCTGTGCTGACCGGCGAGCATATTGTCGATGCCCGTGCCGGCATAGGTGAAATGGGTACTGCCGAGGTCAATATTACCCTGGACAGTGAAGGCGGCCGCCTTATGACCGACTTCTCCCGAGGCCATATCGGCAAACCTATGGCCACGGCATACAGTGAGTACAGCCGCGATGCCAACGGCAAGGCAGTACAAAGCAATGAAATTATCAGTGTCGCCACCATTCAGTCTGTGCTGCCGGAGCGTTTTCGGATAACCGGCGCCGGTAGTTATCAGGATGCGCAGCAACTGGCTCTTTTGCTGCGGGCCGGTTCTATGACTGCGCCTGTCACCATAGTTGAAGAGCGCACTATAGGCCCGACGCTGGGGGCAGAGAATATTCACAACGGCTTTGCCGCCCTGGCGCTCGGCATGGGGATCACCCTGGTGTTTATGGCGCTTTGGTATCGCAGGCTTGGCTGGGTCGCCAACCTGGCGTTGCTGGCTAACATGGTTTTGCTGTTTGGCTTGCTGGCCTTGATCCCCGGCGCGGTACTGACTCTCCCCGGGATTGCCGGTTTGGTGCTGACAGTGGGAATGGCGGTGGATACCAATGTGCTGATTTTCGAGCGGATCCGCGACAAGCTTCGTGAAGGGCGGGCATTGGCGCACGCCATTGACAAGGGCTTTGACAGCGCCTTCTCCACCATTTTCGATGCCAACTTCACCACTATGATCACTGCTGTAGTGCTCTACGCCATAGGTAATGGTCCTATTCAGGGGTTTGCGCTGACGCTGGGGCTGGGGTTGTTGACCAGTATGTTCACCGGGATTTTTGCCTCAAGGGCGATTATTAACCTGGTCTATGGCAAGAACTTCAGCCGCGAAGTGAGGGTTTAATATTATGATTAATATGAAAAATGCAACCAAGTGGCGTTATTTCAGCAGCGCGATTTCTGTAATTTTGATGATAGTGTCCATCAGTGTGATTGCCGTCAAGGGGCTCAACTGGGGGCTGGATTTTACCGGCGGCGTGGTCAGTGAAATCCGTATCGACAGCTCAATCAGCTCCAAATCGCTGCAACCTGTGTTGCAGCAGGCCTATGGCCAGGAAGTCAGCCTGATTGCTGCCGGTGAGCCGGGACGCTGGGTGCTGCGTTATGCAGCGCCAAGTGCCGGGCAAACCATGCCCGAACTGCCGGAGGTACTGGCGGGTATGAACACTCATGTTGAAGTGCTCAATACCAGCATAGTCGGGCCTCAGGTCGGCCAGGAGTTGGCCGAGCAGGGCGGCTTGGCTTTGCTGGTGGCAATGCTGTGTATTCTGGGGTATCTCTCTTACCGCTTTGAGTGGCGTCTGGCGTCCGGTGCGGTATTTGCTCTGGTGCATGATGTTATCTTTGTGCTGGCTTTTTTCGCCGCCACTCAGATGGAGTTCAACCTGACGGTGCTGGCGGCTGTGTTGGCCATTTTGGGATATTCGCTCAACGATTCCATCATTATTGCCGACAGGATCCGCGAATTGCTGGCTGCCAAACCCAAGTTGGCGGTAAAAGACATCAATAACCAGGCGATTGCGGCCACTTTTGCCCGAACCATGGTGACATCCGGTACTACCCTGATGACTATTTCAGCACTGTGGATCATGGGCGGAGGCCCCTTGGAAGGATTTTCCATCGCCATGTTTATCGGGGTGTTGACCGGTACTTTCTCATCGATATCGGTTGGTACTTCACTGCCGGAATGGCTGGGACTGTCCAGTGAGCATTATCGGGTGACGCCTGTGACCCAGACACCCTGATTGAAACCCATCAATTAATACTGATTTAATCCGCCGGCGCCACAATGTGTGCGCCGATGGGATTATGGCAACAAAAAAGCCACCGGTTAAGGTGGCTTTTTTGTGGGGAAAGGGCTTATCTGGCCTTGGGCAGAGCGATTTTCATCTCTTCGGATTGACGGAAGAGCACCAAAACATGGCCGATCAGCTGCACCTTGGTTGCCTGGGTTTCACGGACAATGGCATCAACGATAGCGGCTTTCAGTTCTCTGTCTTCAGAGGCGACTTTAACTTTAATCAGCTCATGGTGAGAGAGCGCATTATCAATTTCAGCCAGTACCCCTTCAGTCAGGCCATTGGCACCAAGCAGCACTACCGGCTTGAGGCTATGTGCCAGGCCCTTGAGATGCTGTTTCTGTTTGGTTGTTAAGTTCATTTCTACCAACTTTTGCTGAGTTACTGTTGAAAAGCCGCTATTCTACCCTCATATAGCCCTTGTGTAACTCTCATTTGTTGCGGATTTTGAATGTCAGGTAAGAAACGTACGGCCAGTTCCACCCGTTGGATGCAGGAACACTTTGATGATCACTATGTCAAATTGGCACAAAAACGGGGGCTGCGTTCGCGGGCCGCGTTCAAGTTAGAGGAGCTGCAACAAAAAGATCAGCTGATTAAACCCGGGATGACAGTGGTCGACCTGGGGGCGGCTCCCGGAGGTTGGTCTCAGGTGGCGGCCAAGTTGGTCGGTGAAAAAGGTAAAGTGGTTGCCTGTGATATTTTACCGATGGACCCAATCGTTGGTGTCGATTTCCTTCAGGGAGACTTCCGTGAGGAAAAAGTCCTTGAGGCCTTGCTGACCCGGGTAGGGGAAGATAAGGTTGACTTGGTGCTCTCGGATATGGCGCCCAATATGAGTGGTTCAGATGGTGTGGATCAGCCCAGAGCCATGTATTTAGTGGAGTTGGCGCTGGATATGTGTCATCAGGTGTTGGCAGCCAATGGTAGTTTTGCTGTTAAAGTCTTTCAGGGGGAGGGCTTTGACGAGTATATGAAAGCAGTCAGACAAGCGTTCAAGACTGTAAAAACCCGTAAGCCGGATTCCTCCAGGCCACGTTCTCGCGAGGTCTATCTGGTAGCGACAGGGTACAAGTTGTAGTACCCTGATTGAAGTAAATCTCAAGACTTTGTGAGGTTCAGTAATTGAGTGACATGGCAAAAAATTTGATTCTCTGGGTGGTCATCGCCGTGGTGCTGATGTCCGTGTTCCAGGGTTACTCCCCCTCTTCTTCGTCAGCGCAGAAGATGGATTATTCGACTTTCCTGGACGATGTTCGTAGCGGCCAAGTCAGTAACGTTGAAGTGAAAAGCGACCAACGTACGATTGAAGGCGTCAAAAAGTCCGGTGAAAAGTTCACCACCATTATGCCCTTGTATGACCAGGATCTGATCAATGACCTGGATCGTAAAGGCATCCGCATGAAAGGGCAGGAAGCCGAAGAGTCAGGTTTCCTGACACAGATCTTTATCTCCTGGTTCCCCATGTTGCTGCTTATCGGGGTGTGGATCTTCTTTATGCGACAGATGCAGGGCGGTGGCGGTAAAGGCGCCATGTCCTTTGGCAAGAGTAAAGCCAAGCTGATGAGCGAAGATCAGATTAAGACCACCTTTGCTGATGTGGCCGGTTGTGACGAGGCCAAGGAAGAGGTGAAGGAGATGGTGGATTATCTGCGTGATCCCACCAAATTCCAGAAACTCGGTGGCCGTATTCCTACCGGTGTCTTGATGGTTGGCCCTCCAGGTACAGGTAAAACCTTGCTTGCCAAGGCGATTGCCGGTGAAGCCAAGGTGCCTTTCTTTACCATCTCAGGTTCTGACTTTGTGGAAATGTTTGTCGGTGTCGGTGCCTCCCGGGTACGTGACATGTTCGAGCAGGCCAAAAAGTCGGCTCCATGCATCATCTTTATCGATGAAATCGATGCCGTGGGCCGTCAGCGTGGTGCCGGGCTCGGTGGTGGTCACGACGAGCGTGAGCAAACATTGAACCAGATGCTGGTGGAAATGGATGGCTTTGAAGGTAATGAAGGTATTATCGTTATTGCCGCAACCAACCGCCCAGACGTGTTGGATGCCGCGCTGCTGCGTCCCGGCCGTTTCGACCGCCAGGTTGTAGTGGGGCTGCCGGATGTTCGTGGCCGTGAGCAAATTCTTAAAGTGCACATGCGTAAAGTGCCTTTGGGTGACGATGTTAAAGCCAGTGTGATTGCCCGTGGTACGCCTGGGTTCTCAGGTGCGGATCTTGCCAACCTGGTTAACGAGGCTGCACTGTTTGCCGCCCGCGGTAATCGCCGTGTGGTGACCATGGAAGAGTTTGAGAGTGCCAAAGACAAGATCATGATGGGCGCCGAGCGCCGCTCCATGGTGATGTCTGAGTCCGAGAAAGAGATGACGGCTTACCACGAAGCCGGTCACGCGATTGTGGGCTATCTGGTGCCTGAGCACGACCCTGTGCATAAGGTAACCATTATCCCTCGAGGCCGGGCCTTGGGTGTGACCTTCTTCCTGCCGGAAGCCGATGCCATCAGTGAGAGCCGCCAGAAGCTGGAGAGTAAGATCTCTGTGGCCTACGGTGGTCGACTGGCCGAAGAGATTATCTTTGGCACTGAAAAAGTCTCTACCGGTGCATCTCAGGACATTAAATATGCTACGGCCATTGCCCGTAACATGGTGACCCAGTGGGGCTTCTCCGAGAAACTCGGTCCGCTGCTGTATGCAGAGGAAGAGGGTGAAGTATTCCTGGGCCGCTCCATGGCCAAGTCCAAGCATATGTCTGATGAGACTGCGGCCATCATAGACTCTGAAATCAAGGCCATCATTGACCGCAACTACCAGCGTGCCAAACAACTGCTGGATGAGAATATGGACGTTCTGCACGCGATGAAAGATGCGTTGATGAAGTATGAGACCATAGACTCGCGCCAGATAGAGGACCTGATGGAGCGCCGCGAAGTGCGTCCTCCGGTCGATTGGCAGCTGGACGACAATGGCTCTTCCAACGGCAATAATGGCAGTAAAGGTGCCAAGCCTGAAGAGACTGAAGTTGAAGAGCATGAGCCGAGTGATACTGCTGCAGATTTGGGCAAACCCGGCGAGAGCCCGCTGAAATAAGCCTACTCTGAGGTAAAAGAAAACCCCGCAAGGGGTTTTCTTGTTTCTGCCTGAAGGCACAATAATAAATCCAATAAAGATGTTCTCGCGCTTGACGCGTAAGGGAGTAAAGAGTGTTTGAACTAAAGTCCGGTGCTCACCAACTACTACTCGATGAGCCCAAGGTAATGGGGATCCTCAATGTAACCCCGGATTCGTTTTCCGATGGCGGCCGTTTTTCTTCCTTTGAACTGGCCTGCCGCCACGCCGACCAAATGGTGGCCGATGGCGCCGTGTTTATCGATATCGGCGGCGAGTCCACCCGGCCCGGGGCTGCCGATGTCAGCGTCGATGAGGAGCTTTCCCGGGTTGTTCCCTTGGTGGAGTATATTGTCGCCAAGTATCCCCACATCTGGATCTCTTTGGATACCAGTAAAGCCGAAGTGATGCGCGCCGGTATCAATGCAGGCGCTCACCTTATCAATGATGTGCGGGCCTTGCAGGAGCCCGGCGCTCTACAAGCCGCTGCTGAACTGCAGGTGCCTGTGTGTCTGATGCATATGCAGGGGCAACCCAGAACCATGCAGAATGCGCCCCATTATGAGGATCTGCTTGCCGAGGTGAATGACTTCTTTGCCAAGCGCATTGAGGCCTGTATTGATGCGGGGATCGCCAGAGAGGCAATATTGCTGGATCCGGGTTTTGGATTTGGCAAGACGCTGGAACACAATTATCATCTGCTGGCTCATTTGCAGGAGCTGGCAAAATTTGATCTGCCTTTACTTATCGGACTGTCGCGAAAGAGTATGATAGGAAATCTGCTTGAGCGCAGTGTCAACAACAGATTGGCAGGTAGCCTGGCGGGTGCCATGTTGGCAGCTCAGCGGGGCGCACATATTATTCGGGTACATGATGTCGCAGAGACCAGCGATGTACTCAAGGTCATGGCAGCAACCAAGCAGTTTGGATAAAGACAGCGCCGTGACTTCAAAGGTTTCAGGCCGGTGGGTCAGCCGGTATTAGGTTTACAGTATATAGAATAACCATTCAAAGATGGTTCTCAGTAGGAGTGAGCGTGAGAAAGTTTTTTGGTACGGACGGGATCCGCGGCAAGGTTGGAGCGGGCAAGATGACTCCGGAGCTGGCACTTAAGCTTGGCTGGGCTGCCGGTAGGGTCTTGTCCCGCAGTGGTACCCGTAAAGTGATTATAGGCAAAGATACCCGGATCTCAGGTTATCTGTTCGAGTCGGCGCTGGAAGCCGGCCTGTCTGCCGCCGGACTCAATGTGATGTTGATGGGGCCCATGCCGACGCCGGCCGTCGCCTACCTGACCCGAACATTCCGCGCCGAGGCGGGGGTCGTTATCAGTGCATCTCACAATCCCTACTATGACAACGGTATTAAGTTTTTCTCCACAGATGGCAGCAAGCTGGATGACGAACTGGAACTGGAGATAGAAGCCGAGCTGGAAAAACCTCTGGTTTGTGTCGAGTCGCACCTGCTGGGGAAAGTCTCCCGTATCGATGATGCCGCCGGTCGTTATATCGAATATTGCAAAGGTAACTTCCCGGCGGATCAAACCCTCGCCGGGCTCAAGATAGTGGTGGATTGTGCTCATGGCGCTACCTATCACATCGCCCCCAATGTGTTCCGCGAACTGGGCGCCGAGGTAGTGACCATAGGGGATAAGCCCAATGGCATCAACATCAATGATCAGGTTGGTGCGACCTCCATGGCCAAGATTTGTGAGACCGTGGTCAGCGAAGGCGCCGATCTGGGTATCGCGCTCGATGGCGACGGCGACCGTATCATGATGGTCAATCGACAAGGTGAAGTGATAGACGGCGATCAGATCCTCTATATTCTTGCCTGCGACGCCCAAAAGCGCGGCATTCTCAAAGGCGGGGTTGTCGGTACCTTGATGTCCAATCTTGGACTCGAATTGGCGCTCAAACAGCTCAATATCCCCTTTGCCCGTTCCAAAGTCGGCGACCGCTATGTAATAGAACTGCTGAAAGAGAAAGATTGGCGTATAGGGGGGGAGAACTCAGGCCATATCCTCAATCTGGATCATGGCACTACGGGTGATGGTATAGTGGCAGGTATTCTGGTGCTGGCGGCAATGCGCCGTCACAACGCCTCGCTGGAAGAGTTGACTGAATCTATGAAGATGTTGCCTCAGGTCCTTATTAATGTTCGCTTTGAAGGCAACTCAGATCCGCTGGCATCACAACTGGTGAAAGACGCCCAGGCTCAGGTTGAGTCGCAACTTGGTGAGCGCGGCCGGGTACTGCTGCGTAAATCCGGTACTGAGCCTTTGATCCGGGTGATGGTGGAAGGGGACGATGAAGCCCAGGTGCGCGCCCATGCCGAAACCATAGCCACCGCAGTCAAACAAGCGGTTTAAACTGGCCTTTTTTAGCTTAATCAAAGTAAAATTAATGACTTAAGCTGGAATTGTGAGCGATTTACTGAGTGCGAGCGCAAAAAGTAGCCGAACACACAGTAAATCGCAAAAATTCCGTAATCAGGTATTGTAAGTTAATAAGTGGTTCGCTATTATTCACGCCGCTTTCAGAGGAGATGGTGATGGCACTCAGACGTCCAATGGTAGCAGGCAACTGGAAAATGAATGGCAGCGCGCAGTTGGCGCAAGAGTTATTCAAGAAGTTTGCCACCAAGCTACATAATGATTCTGTTGAAGTGGTTTTATGCCCACCAGCAATTTACCTGGAAAGCGTAAGGCAACTGCTCGAAACTAACAGGGAAACCCTGAATGGTTCTCTGGTTAGAATGGGGGCTCAAAACCTGAGTCAGCACGATTTTGGTGCCTACACAGGTGAAACCTCAGGGCGGATGCTGAAAGATGCCGGCTGTCGTTATGTGATAATCGGTCACTCGGAACGCCGTCGTATGTACGGTGAGACGAGTAATATAGTGGCAGAGAAATTTGCCGCAGCTCAAAAGCACGGTTTGACCCCGATACTTTGTGTCGGTGAATCGGGCCCGGCTCGTGAAGCAAGACGTACCTTCGAGGTGCTTGCCGAGGAGTTGGATGTGGTAATCGAAAAGAACGGTACCATGGCTTTTGATAATGCGATCATCGCCTATGAACCCCTTTGGGCTGTAGGGACAGGAAAGAGCGCAACACCGGAGCAGGCACAAGAAGTTCACGCGTTTATACGCAATCGCCTCTCTGAAGTGTCCCCTTATATTGGGGAAAACATCAGGATCTTGTACGGCGGCAGTGTCACACCGAGTAATGCTGCAGATTTATTCGCCCAACCTGATGTGGATGGTGGACTGATAGGCGGTGCTAGCTTAAACTCTACCGAATTCTTGAGTTTATGTACGATAGCAATGAGCGCTTAATATGAAAGAAGTACTGATGGTTATTTACTTGTTGGTAGCTTTGGGTCTGGTTGGACTCATCCTTATCCAGCAAGGCAAAGGGGCTGACATGGGCGCATCTTTTGGTGCCGGTGCTTCAGGAACCCTGTTCGGTTCAGCAGGTTCAGGTAACTTTCTGACCCGTACAACGGCGATTCTCGCTATCGCGTTTTTCACTCTCAGCCTGGTTATCGGCAACATGAGTGCACATCACGTGAAGCAGGAAACCAACATTATGGGGCCTGACGTAGAACAGACCCAACAGTCTGAGACCAAAATTCCAGACTAATACCGAATATGCCGAGGTGGTGAAATTGGTAGACGCGCAGCCTTGAGGTGGCTGTGACCTAACGGTCGTGCGGGTTCAAGTCCCGCTCTCGGCACCAATCTTTAACTGAGAAATGGAAGTGAAATTTCCCTCAGTTATTGCAAGTAAAAGCTGAAATCAGTAAACTTGCAGCAGTTGACGCGGGGTGGAGCAGCTTGGTAGCTCGTCGGGCTCATAACCCGAAGGTCGTCGGTTCAAATCCGGCCCCCGCAACCAGCTCCCAGTGATGAATTGCGCTACTCTACAATTCATCCTGTTTACAGGTTCTTGAACATAATGACCTCGTGATTACGGGGTTTTTTGTTATCTGGGACTTTTAAATTTGCTGCCTTTTACGGCAGCTCAATACTGGGGCTATTAATAGCCCTTTTTTGTTTTTCGGGGGTTACCTTGGCAACATTAGAATCCAGACTCACAGAAATGCTTACTCCGGCAGTGGAAGGCTTAGGCTACCAGCTCTGGGGTATTGAATTTGTTAAGGCCGGCAAGCATTCAACCTTGCGGCTATTTATTGACAGTGAGAACGGCATTAATATTGAAGACTGTGCCAATGCCAGTCGTCAGGCGAGCGCCATTCTGGATGTCGAGGACCCTATCACTTCCGAATACACTCTGGAAGTCTCCTCTCCCGGTCTCGACAGGCCGCTGTTCACCTCTGAGCAATATGGTATGTACCTTGGAGAGGAAGCAAAGATTCAACTGACTATGCCGGTAGCGGGTAGTCGTAACTTAAAAGGTACCATCACTAAGGTGGAAGGGCAGATGCTCACTCTGACAGTGGATGGAAAAGACTTGATTATTGCCTTGGATAACATCCGTAAAGGCAACCTGATCGCTAAGTTTTGATGGTTTCAAGGTGAACGAGGCAAGACGATGAATAAAGATATTTTGCTGGTCGCTGAAGCGGTTTCCAACGAAAAGGCTGTACCGCGCGAAAAGATTTTCGAGGCGCTCGAAATTGCGCTGGCTACCGCAACCAAGAAAAAGTATGAAGGCGATATCGATGTTCGTGTTGCCATAGATCGCAAAACTGGCGACTACGAGACTTTTCGCCGCTGGTTGGTGGTTGATGATAACGGTGAAGCGTTGGAAAACCCTTACCGTGAAATCACTCTGGAAGCGGCTCGTTATGAGAACCCGGAGATCCAGCCTGGCGAGTTCATTGAGGATGAAATTGATTCGGTACAATTTGACCGTATCACCACTCAAACCGCCAAGCAGGTGATAGTACAGAAAGTCCGTGAAGCCGAGCGCGCCCAAATCGTCGAGCAGTTTATCGACAAAGAAGGTGATTTGGTTACCGGTGTGGTCAAAAAGAGCAACCGCGACAGCGTAGTGGTTGACCTCGGCAACAACGCCGATGGCGTGCTGTTCAAAGAAGATCTGATCTCCCGTGAGACTTTCCGTCCGGGTGACCGTGTACGTTCTCTGTTGTATGCAGTGCGTCCCGAGGCCCGTGGTGCTCAGTTGTTCCTGACTCGCACCAAGCCAGAGATGCTGATCGAACTGTTCCGTGTTGAAGTACCGGAAATTGCCGATGAGATGATCGAAGTGATGGGCGCTGCCCGTGACCCAGGTTCACGGGCCAAGATCGCCGTGAAATCAAACGATCGTCGTATCGACCCTATCGGTGCCTGCGTAGGTATGCGTGGAGCCCGGGTACAGGCCGTATCCAATGAGCTCGGTGGTGAGCGTGTTGACATAGTGCTTTGGGACGATAACCCGGCACAATTTGTTATCAACGCCATGGCACCGGCCGATGTGGCCTCAATTATTGTTGACGAAGATAACCACTCAATGGATATCGCCGTCGAAGCCGATAGTCTGGCACAAGCTATCGGCCGCAATGGTCAAAACGTTCGTTTGGCGACACAGCTGACCGGCTGGGTACTGAACGTGATGACAGTGGAAGACATGAACAAGAAACATCAGGCCGAAAGCGCCAAAGTGATGGAGCTGTTCATGGGTGCGTTGGATGTGGACGAAGATTTCGCCCAGGTGCTGGCCGACGAAGGATTCACCTCTCTGGAAGAGGTGGCTTATGTTCCTGTTTCCGAGCTGTTGGCCATCGAAGGATTTGATGAAGACATAGTTGCCGCATTGCGTGAGCGCGCCAAGGCTGCCTTGTCTACCCGTGCACTGGCATCCGAAGAAGCACTGGATGGTGCCGAACCGAGTGAAGAGTTGTTGTCCATGCCTGGAATGGAGCGCCACCTGGCCTACGTTCTGGCAAGCATGGGTGTGATAACTCTGGAAGATTTAGCCGAGCAAGGCATTGACGATTTGATCGAAATTGAAGAATTGACAGAAGAAAAAGCAGGTGAGCTCATCATGGCAGCCCGCAACATCTGTTGGTTTGGCGAAGAAGCATAGTCGATCAACAGGGGGATTTAACTGATGGCAGAGACAACAGTAGAGAAACTGTCCACTGAAGTGGGAAAAAGCGTAGAGCGATTGATCGAGCAGTTTTCCAAGGCCGGTATCAAGAAAGGCAAGAATGACAGTGTCACCGAGGCCGAGAAACAGCAACTGCTGGACTACCTGAAAAAGCAACATGGTGCGGACAGTGCGCCCACCAAGATGACATTACAGCGTAAAACCGTATCGACTCTGAGTGTCGCCGGCAGCGGCGGCCAGTCCAAAGACGTCAAAGTCGAAGTTCGCAAGAAGCGCACCTTTGTGAAGCGTGACCCGGCCGAATTGGCCCGTCAGGCGGAAGAGCAGGCCCGCGCAGAAGCCGAAGCCAAAGCTCAGGCGGAAGCCGAAGCGAAAGCCAAGGCCGAAGCTGAAGCCTTGGCCAAGGCCAAGGTAGAAGCCGAAGCGAAAGCCAAGGCGGAAGCCGAAGCCAAAGCCAAGGCTAAAGCGGCTCAGGATGCTGGCAAAGCCAAGGAAGAGGTTAAGGCCGATCCCAAGACCAGCGCCGAGCAGGAAGCTGCCCGTGTTGAAGCCGAGCGTTTGAAAGCGGCTCAGGCTGAAGCTGTTAAGCGCAAGGCCGATGAAGAAGCCGCCCGTGCGGCAGCTGAAGCCCGTCGCCTGGCTGAAGAGAATGAAAAGCGCTGGGCCGAAGAAGAGCGTCAGCGTCTTGAAGCCGAGAAGCGCAGCGATCACCATATCACTACCTCTAAAGTGGCCCGCGCCGCCGAAGATACCAGCGATATGGATGAGGAGAAGCGTGGTCGTCGTTCACGTCACAAGAGTGCCGGTAAGAAACGTACCAAGGACTCCCGTGACGGTCGCGAGCGCAACATCCGTAACCGTGCGCCTCAATCCATGAACCATGGCTTCAACAAGCCGGTTGCCGCGGTAAACCGCGATGTACGCATAGGTGAAACCATTACTGTGGCCGAGCTGGCCCAGAAGATGGCCATCAAAGCCACTGAAATCATCAAGACCATGATGAAGATGGGCTCTATGGTGACCATCAACCAGGTACTGGATCAGGAAACTGCCCAACTGGTTGCCGAGGAGATGGGCCATAAGGTTGTGCTTATCCGTGAAAACGAGCTGGAGCATCAAGTTCTGGCCGACCGTGACGGTGAAGATGTCAAACTGGAGCCACGTGCGCCGGTTGTGACCATCATGGGTCACGTTGACCACGGTAAGACCTCGCTGCTTGACTATATCCGTCGCACCAAGGTTGCGGCCGGTGAGGCCGGTGGTATTACCCAGCATATCGGTGCCTACCATGTAGAAACCGACAACGGCATGATCACCTTCCTGGATACTCCAGGCCACGCCGCGTTTACCGCTATGCGTGCCCGTGGTGCCAAGGCCACTGATATCGTGGTTCTGGTTGTGGCTGCCGATGACGGCGTAATGCCTCAGACCATTGAAGCTATCCAGCATGCCAAGGCCGGTGGTGTACCGCTGATCGTGGCAGTGAACAAGATGGATAAGCCCGAAGCCGATATCGACCGCGTCAAGAGCGAACTGTCCCAGCACGGCGTGATGTCGGAAGAGTGGGGCGGTGACAACATGTTTGTGTTCGTATCTGCCAAGACAGGTATGGGCGTGGACGAGCTGCTGGAAGGTATCTTGCTGCAAGCCGAGATCCTCGAGCTCAAAGCCGTACGTGACGGCATGGCCGCCGGTGTGGTTGTTGAGTCTCAGCTGGATAAGGGCCGTGGTCCTGTTGCTACCGTCCTGGTTCAGGAAGGTACTCTGCGTCAGGGCGATATCGTTCTGTGTGGTCTGGAGTACGGTAAGATCCGTGCCATGAAGGATGAAAACGGTAAGAGCATCACTGAAGCCGGTCCGTCGATTCCGGTTGAGATCCTGGGTCTGTCCGGGGTGCCTTCTGCCGGTGACGAAGCGACTGTTGTTCGTGACGAGCGTAAGGCCCGTGAAGTCGCCCTGTATCGTCAGGGTAAGTTCCGCGATATCAAGCTGGCGCGTCAGCAGAAGTCCAAGCTGGAAAACATGTTTGCCAACATGACCGAAGGCGAAGTGAAAGAGCTGAATATCGTGCTCAAGTCCGACGTACAGGGTTCTTTGGAAGCCATCGTCGACTCGCTGACCCGTCTGTCTACCGAAGAAGTGAAAGTTAACATCATAGCCAGTGGCGTAGGTGCACTGACCGAGACAGATGCGACTCTGGCAGCGGCGTCCAACGCCATCATGGTGGGCTTCAACGTCCGTGCTGACGCTCAGGCTCGTAAGACCATCGAAAGTGAGAGTGTGGATCTGCGTTACTACAGCGTAATCTATGACCTCATCGACGAAGTCAAGTCGGCCATGAGCGGTATGCTTTCTCCTGAATTCAAGCAGGAGATCATTGGTCTGGCTGAAGTGCGTGATGTGTTCAAGTCGCCTAAACTGGGTGCAATCGCCGGTTGTATGGTGACCGAAGGTATCGTTAAGCGCAGTGCACCTATCCGGGTTCTGCGTGAGAACGTGGTTATCTATGAAGGTGAGCTCGAGTCTCTGCGTCGCTTTAAAGATGACGTTAGCGAAGTTCGCAATGGCATGGAATGTGGTATCGGCGTGAAGAACTACAATGATGTTCGCGTAGGCGACCAGATTGAGGTGTTCGAAACCGTCGAGGTTGCCCGTACCCTGTAACGACAACATCGAAAAGGGCGGCTGAGGCCGCCCTTGTTGATTTTGGGGAAGAATACTATGGCAAAAGAATTTAGTCGTACCCGGCGTATCGCCCAGCAACTGCAACAGGAGCTGGCGCAGGTACTGCAGCGTGATATGAAAGATCCTCGTGTAGGCATGGTCACTGTCAATGACGTGGAAGTCTCACGGGATCTGAGTTATGCAAAGGTGTTTGTCACCTTCTTTGAAGAAGACCCTGTCAAGGTCGATGAAAAGCTGGCTGCACTCAACAAGGCAGCGCCTTATGCCCGCACCCTGGTTGCCGGCAGAATGAAGCTCAGGGTGATGCCTGAGCTGAGATTTGTCTATGACAAGTCTCTGGTCGAGGGGATGAGAATGTCCAACCTGGTGACCGAGGTCATCAATCAGGACAAGGCCAAACAGCAGACCTTTGGCACCGAGTCTCAAGACAAGGATGAGGAAAACAACTGATGGCGCGTCGTCCCAAAGGCCGTTTGGTCGATGGTATCGTCCTGTTGGATAAAGACACTGGCATGAGTTCCAACTTTGCCCTGCAAAGGGTAAAGCGGATCTACAACGCCGCCAAGGCCGGCCATACCGGCGCGTTGGATCCTCTGGCGACAGGTATGCTGCCCATCTGTCTTGGCGAAGCCACCAAGTTTTCCCAGCACCTGTTGGATGCCGATAAACGCTATCTGGTGACAGCCAAGCTTGGAGAGCGCACTGATACCAGCGATTCTGACGGTGAAGTGGTACAAACCCGGCCGGTTGAGTTTTCCGTGACTCAACTGGAAGAGGCGCTGGAGCATTTTCGCGGCGATAGCATGCAGGTGCCTTCCATGTACTCGGCGCTCAAGTATCAGGGGCAGCCCTTGTACAAGTACGCCCGGGAAGGCAAGGAAGTGCCTCGCGAAGCCAGGCCTATTCATGTCTATGATCTCAAGTTCATCTCTTTGGAGAATGACGAGCTGACGCTGGATATTCACTGCTCCAAGGGCACGTACATTCGCACTATCGTAGACGACTTGGGCGAAATGCTTGGCTGCGGTGCCCATGTGATCATGTTGCGCCGTACTCAGGTGGCGGGTTATCCCTATGAGCGCATGGTTAGTCTGGCACAGCTTGAAGCCTTGCTGGAACAGGCCATGACCGAAGAGCGGGTGCCTTCCGAGCTGTTGGATCCTTTGCTGCTTCCCATGGACACTGCGGTTGCCGACCTTCCCGAGTGCAATGTTCCCGATGCCATGGCCGGATATCTGCTCAACGGTAACCCGGTGCGGGTCGCCAAGCTGGAAGCCGATACCCTGGTGCGGATCACCCTGGGTGAAAGCAAGCGCTTTATCGGTGTTGGTATGATGAATGACGATGGTTTGTTGGCTCCCAAGCGTTTGGTAGTGTTGCCTGAGGCAAAAAGCTGAGCTTGACTTGCGATCTACGGCCCTTGAGGTTATTATGTCGCGCCCTTGGCTGAGTTAGTGATCGGCTGGGGAAACTATCAAGACTATTTTGGAGAGACACATGTCACTAAGTACTGAAGCGAAAGCGAAAATCCTGGCTGAATTCGGCCGTGGCGAAAACGACACTGGTTCTACAGAAGTTCAGGTTGCACTGTTGACTGCTCAGATCAACCACCTGCAAGACCACTTCAAAGAGCACACTCACGATCACCACTCACGTCGTGGTCTGCTGCGTATGGTTAGCTCTCGTCGTAAGCTGCTGGCTTACCTGAAGCGTACCGACGTTGCTCGTTATACCGCTCTGATCCAGAAGCTGGGTCTGCGTCGCTAATCGCGAACTGTACCAAAAGAAGAGGAGGCCCAGGCCTCCTTTTTTTTGTATCTGCAATTTGGGGCAAGCTTATTGAAATCATGCCCTTTTCTGTGCGCTTTCGTCCTAACCTGTCTTTAAAAATTCTGACCAGGCACTCTCTTTGAGCACGGGCTTTTCAGAGTGAGTGAATGCAGCGAAGCTTATCGGCTCAAGCTCAGCTTAGTTGGCCATCCAGCTCCAGGATCCTGGCGTTATTCGGGATGATGTACTTGGCCTCAAACTCTTCCAGTGACAGCGGCTGACTGAAATAGAAGCCTTGACCTATGGCGCAGTGATTTTGCTTCAGCCACTCAAGTTGCTGCTCGTTCTCTATGCCTTCGGCGACAATTTTCAGATCCAGTTGCCGTCCCAACATCAAAATAGTGGAAGCTATTGCGCTCTCATGGGGCAGGTCGGTCACGAAACAGCGGTCAATCTTCATGGTGGTGATTGGCAAGTGTCTCAGATAGGAAAGGGATGAGTAACCTGTACCGAAGTCATCGACGGCAATACCGAACCCTGCGGATTTAAGTTGCTCCAGCTTGCTGATTGCCAGCTCAATATCATTCATCAGCGAGGTCTCGGTGATCTCCACTTCCAGCAATTCGGGCTTTATCTGATAGCGCAGCGCCATCTGTTTGATATCCGGTACCAGGCTGGCGTCAGCAAACTGCTGTGAGGCAACGTTGACGGCGATAGGAGTGCTGAAGTTATAGCGTTTTTGCCAGCGGCGCAGCACCCGGCAGCTTTGCTCTATGACCCAGCGGCCGATAGGGATGATGATCCCGGTTTCTTCCGCCACGGGAATAAACGACATGGGGCTTATCAGGCGGCCGTCTTTTTGCCAGCGGATCAGCGCCTCACATCCCATCAACTCGCCGGTCTCTATATTGACCTTAGGCTGAAAGTGCAACAGGAATTCGTTGTTACGAATGGCATCGTGCAGGGAGGCTTCGGTGCGCAGTCTCACCGCCGCTCGCTCTGTCATCTGTTGCTTGAAGAAAGCCCATTGGTTGGAACCGGCGGCCTTGGCACTGTACATGGCGATATCGGCATGACGAATAAGGTCTTCAGCGCTCAGACCATCTTCGGGGTAGATGGAGATACCTATGGAAGCGGCCGGGTGAATGGCATGTTCGTTGAGCTGCACCGGGGTATTGAGCTGGACCAGCAACTTGTCGACAAAGTCGGCGGCCTGGGTCGGTGATTGGATTTCATCGGCCAGGATCACAAACTCATCTCCGCCGAGACGGGCCACTGTGCCCTTGTCACCGACCACCCGCTCCAAAATACGGGCGATTCTTGCCAGAAACTGATCACCCACCGCATGACCCAGGGAATCGTTGACGTTTTTGAACCTATCGAGGTCGATAAACAGCAGACTGAAGTTACGTCTGTGCACCCTGGCGCGTTGAATGGTGACGGCTATGGTTTCAAGTAGCAAGGTACGGTTGGGCAGGCCGGTGAGTGGATCCCGGGTCGCCATTTTACGCAGCTTGCTTTGGGTCTGGCTGAACTGTTTGAGGATCTGGTTGAACTTGGAGGTAACCAGCCCCAATTCGTCATCTTTGTGGTTGGCCGATACCGGCAGCATGTTTTCATCCGGTGATTCCGGGTCAATTTTGTCTATCGCCTCGCTGATACGGGCGATGGGTTGGGTCAAGAAGCGGTGGAATACTATGGACAGTACCAGAGTCAGAAACAACGCTCTGGCCAGGGTGGCGGCAAAACTGAACTGCAACTGGCTTATAAGGCTTTGGGTCAGCTCTCGAGTATCATAATTGATAGTGAGCGTGCCTATCAGTTGCTCTTTTTGCGCACCTTCAAAATAAAAGGGCCGTTGCAGTGGCCTTGATATCTGCTTGAGATCGCCAAACAGTTTGAGACTGATATCCCCGAAAGTATCTGAGGGCTCCGGGCGGCTGCTGCCGAGATTCACGAATAGAGAGTTGTCGTCCAGAGTGATCTTGGCCGAACCGACATGGTCTACTTTCATCACCCCTTCAAGGGTTTGCCGGGCCAGATTATCATCCAGCGCCCAGACAGCATTGGCGGCAGGCTGCTCCACAGAATCGAGCAACTCCTGCTGGCTGCTGATCAAGGACTGCCTTTCTGTAGTCACCACTATCAAAATTTCGATGATAAAAATGGCAACGGCAAAGAATAGCGCAGTGAAAACCACCAGATTGGTCTGCTTCCAGGTGAGTGATTTGAACCTGGCAGTATTCATCTGCCTCTTCCTGCTTTGTAGTCGAATTCTATATTCAAGGCTAGTCCAAATTGGTAGCAATGCAGCAACTTGTGGTTGATATAGTCCACTTTAGAAAAAAGAAGCGCCTTTGTCATCATCTGGCACTCTTTATCTATTCAAGATGTTTGCAGTATACTTACGCGCGAAATTCAAGGTTATTAAATTAAGGAATGGGTCAAGTGAATCCTATTGTAAAAAGTTTTGAGTATGGTCAACACACAGTCACTCTGGAAACAGGGGTTATTGCACGCCAAGCCGATGCAGCCGTTCTGGCCAGCATGGGCGATACTACAGTTCTGGTGACTGTGGTTGGCAAGAAAGAAGCAGACCCAAGCCGTGACTTCTTCCCGCTGACTGTTAACTATCAGGAAAAGACTTACGCAGCCGGTAAGATCCCTGGTGGTTTCTTCAAGCGTGAAGGTCGACCATCCGAAGATGAAACACTGATCGCCCGCCTGATTGACCGTCCTATCCGTCCACTGTTCCCTGACGGCTTCACCAACGAAGTCCAAGTGATCATCACTGTGGTTTCTGTTGATCCACAGATCGAGCCAGACATTGTGGCCATGATAGGTACCTCTGCTGCTTTGGCTATTTCCGGTATTCCATTCAATGGTCCTCTGGGGGCGGCACGTGTCGGTTACATCAATGGCGAGTACGTGCTGAATCCTGGCGCAGAGCTGCGTGAAAACAGCCAGCTGGATCTGGTTGTTGCCGGTACTCAGAGCGCCGTGCTCATGGTGGAATCTGAAGCCAAGGCCCTGCCTGAAGAAGTGATGCTGGGCGCCGTGGTATACGGTCACGAACAGCAGCAGGTGGTGGTTAATGCCATCAATGAACTCAAGGCCGAAGCCGGTAAGCCTGCCTGGGACTGGACAGCTCCTGTTGCCAACGAAGAGCTGGTTGCCAAGGTTAAGGCGCTGGCCGAAGAAGGTCTTACCGCCGCTTACCAGATCATCGCCAAGCATGAGCGCCGCGATGCGGTAGTTGAAGTCAAGAAAGCCGCTATCGAAAAGCTGCTCGAGGAAAACCCTGAGCTGGATCAGCGTGAGCTGGACGGCCTGCTGGGTAGCCTGGAGAAGAAAGTGGTTCGTAGCCGCATCATCAAAGGTATGCCTCGTATCGATGGTCGTGAGCCTGATATGGTGCGTGCCCTGTCTGTGATGGCCGGCGTGCTGCCACGTACTCACGGTAGCGCCCTGTTTACCCGTGGTGAAACTCAGGCTCTGGTGACTTGTACTCTGGGTACCGAGCGTGATGCGCAGAAGATTGACTCCATCATGGGCGAGCGTACCAACCGCTTCATGCTGCACTATAACTTCCCTCCATACTCTGTCGGTGAAACCGGCATGGTGGGTTCACCCAAGCGTCGTGAAATCGGTCACGGTAAGCTGGCATGGCGTGGTATCAACGCAGTAATGCCTTCTGCCGAAGAATTCCCATACAGCGTGCGCGTAGTATCTGAAATCACTGAATCCAACGGCTCCAGCTCTATGGCGTCTGTATGTGGTACTTCTCTGGCGCTGATGGATGCCGGTGTACCTATCAAGACTTCTGTTGCCGGTATCGCCATGGGTCTGGTGAAAGAAGGTGATGACTTCGTCGTACTGTCTGACATTCTGGGTGATGAAGATCACCTGGGTGATATGGACTTTAAAGTGGCCGGTACCCGTGATGGTGTAACCGCACTGCAGATGGATATCAAGATTGAAGGTATCACCAAGGAGATCATGGAAATTGCGCTGCAGCAAGCCTATGGTGCCCGTGTGCATATCCTCAATGTAATGGATCAGGCCATTGGCTCTGCCCGTGACGATATCTCCGACCATGCTCCACGTATCACTACCATCAAGATCAACCCTGAGAAGATCCGTGAAGTGATAGGTAAGGGCGGTGCAACTATCCGTGCACTGACCGAAGAGACAGGTACCACTATCGAGTTGGAAGACGACGGCACTGTGAAGATTGCTTCAAACAATGCCGATGCCACCAAGGAAGCTATCCGCCGCATCGAAGAGATCACCTCTGAAGTGGAAGTGGGTCGCATCTACAAGGGTAAAGTTATCCGCATCGTTGACTTCGGTGCCTTCGTTAACATATTGCCTGGTAAAGATGGCCTGGTACACATCTCTCAAATCGCTGAAGAGCGTGTGGCCAATGTATCCGACTACCTGCAACTGAACCAGGAAGTTACCGTTAAGGTAATGGAAGTGGATCGTCAGGGCCGTGTACGTCTGTCTATCAAGGAAGCACAACAAGCCGCTCCAGAAGCAGCCGAGTAAGCTTTCATAGCATGAGAAAAGGAGACCTTGGGGTCTCCTTTTTTATTGCCACCACTTAAATTATCTTGGATTTGCCACTGCGGCTTGATAGCGTAGGCACTGCTGTATTGCTATGATTGAGCCTGCATTGGGATATGACAAAGGAAGGATTGGATGAGTTTTAATCTGCGCGCCGCTGTGTTTTCTGTACTGGCCGGAGCCAGTTTGCTGACTTCGGGATGCGCTTCCCTGCCGGCGTCTGAAGCCAACAGTGAATTGTTGGTTGCCCCTGTCTTGCCGGACTATAAGTTGGAAGTCACTCTGGCAAAACTCAACGAAATCCTGGCCAGAGCAGAGCTGACCACAGAGCAACGCGCCCGTTTTCATTATGATCGCGGCGTTATATACGACAGCGTAGGCTTGAGGATCCTCGGACGTATCGATTTCCATCAGGCGCTGAAATTGCAACCGGATTTGGCCGATGCCTATAACTTCCTCGGTATCTATTACACTCAGGAAGGTGAGTTTGAAAGTGCCTACGAGGCGTTTGATGCGGTTCTTGAGTTATCGCCTGAATATGATTATGCCTTTCTCAATCGCGGAATTGCCCTTTACTATGGCGATCGCAAAGAGCTTGCTGCCAAAGACATGGAAAGCTTTTACCTCAAGGATGAAAGCGATGGTTACCGGGCGCTGTGGCTATATCTGACCGAATATGAACTCTCTCCCCAGGAAGCGCTGGCAAGGCTGCAGTTCAACCGCACCCGTCTGGATGACAATGCCTGGGCGACTGTGCTGGTCGACTATTATCTGGGCGCGGTTGATGACTCCCAGGTGTTTGCCATGGCCAAGAGTGGCCTGACTCACCCCAAAGAATATGCCGAGCGCTTGTGTGAAGCCTATTTCTATTTGGCCAAGGTAGCGACCGAGCAAGGCCATAAGGATAAGGCCGCCGATTATCTGCGCCTGGCGCTGGCTACCAATATCTATGATTTTGTCGAGCACAGATATGCCAGAATGGAACTGGCATTGCTGGAGCAAACGCCGCAACCTGTACAACAGACAGCTAACTGATCTGCCTTTATCTGACAATCAAAGGCCTTGCCTAGCCAAGGCCTGAGTGAGGCGCTATAATTTGCGCCTTTTTCAAGCGTCATAAGTGTACGGAAGAACATGTCAGGTATTAAAGTCGAAGTGGACAAGCGCCGCACCTTCGCCATCATTTCTCACCCGGATGCGGGTAAAACCACCATTACAGAGAAAGTCTTGCTCCATGGCCGCGCCATTCAATCTGCCGGTACAGTGAAAGGCCGTGGCTCGTCTCAGCATGCAAAATCTGACTGGATGGAGATGGAAAAGGAGCGGGGGATCTCGGTCACGACTTCTGTGATGCAGTTCCCCTACAACGACTGCCTGGTTAACCTGCTGGATACCCCAGGCCACGAAGACTTCTCTGAGGATACCTACCGTACCCTGACAGCGGTGGACTCCTGCCTTATGGTTATCGATGCTGCCAAAGGGGTTGAGGATAGAACCCGTAAGCTGATGGAAGTGACGCGGCTGCGTGATACCCCTATCGTCACCTTCATGAACAAGCTCGACCGGGATATCCGCGATCCGATGGAATTGCTCGATGAAGTGGAAAACGAGCTCGATATTCTCTGTGCTCCGGTCAGTTGGCCTATAGGCTGTGGTAAGTCTTTCAAAGGCGTTTATCATATCCACCGCGATGAAACCATCCTGTATCAAACCGGTCACGGTCACACCATTCAGGAAGTGAAGATACTCAAAGGATTGGATAACCCTGAGTTGGACCAAGCTGTTGGCAGCGATCTGGCCGCGCAGCTGCGGGAAGAGATGGAGTTGGTAACCGGCGCCTCCAATGAATTTGATCTCGAGCTGTTCTTAAGTGGTGAGCTGACACCTGTGTTCTTCGGTACCGCCCTGGGTAATTTCGGGGTTGACCATATGCTGGATGGCCTGACCGCCTGGGCCCCCAAGCCAATGCCAAGACAGACCACTGAGCGTTTGGTCGAAGCCGGTGAAGACAAGTTTTCCGGTTTCGTTTTCAAGATCCAGGCGAACATGGATCCCAAGCACAGAGACCGTATCGCCTTTATGCGTATCGTTTCCGGTAAATACACCCAAGGCATGAAGATGAAGCATGTCCGTATAGGGAAAACCGTCAGTATTTCCGATGCGGTAACCTTTATGGCCGGTGACCGTGAGCGCGCCGCCGAAGCCTATGCCGGTGATATCATAGGCCTGCACAACCATGGCACCATTCAGATAGGTGATACCTTTACCCAAGGGGAAGAGTTGAAGTTCTCCGGGATCCCTAACTTTGCGCCGGAAATGTTCCGCCGTATTCGCCTTAAAGATCCATTGAAGCAGAAACAGCTGCTTAAAGGCCTGGTGCAGCTCTCGGAAGAGGGGGCTGTACAGGTTTTCCGCCCTCTGGACACCAATGACCTTATCGTTGGCGCTGTTGGAGTGCTGCAGTTTGAGGTGGTAGTAGCCAGACTCAAGTCGGAATATAACGTGGAAGCCATCTATGAGGCCATCAACGTGGCAACCGCGCGTTGGGTCTACTGTGACGATGCCCGCAAGTTGGAGGAGTTCAGGCGCAAGTGCTCCACCAACCTGGCGCTGGATGGTGGCGACAACCTGACTTACATTGCCCCGACCATGGTTAACCTCAATTTGTCCATGGAGCGCTATCCGGACATTGAGTTTGCCAAGACCCGGGAACACTGAATCATAAAGGTGGAGCTTGCTCCACCTTTTTTATTGGGATGTTGTTGAGAGATCTTCTGATGTTTTTTATTCAAAAGTGCTGGCAAAGTTACATCCGTTTTTGTGATCGCATGGGGTTAACCGAAGAAAATCGGCGCTGCTGTATGCCAAGACTCAGCGATCCTCCTTTGCAAAAAGGTGGGCAAGAGGCTAACGCTAAAGACAGGCAAAAAGAAGGAGAACAGCATGATCTTTGATTCTCACGCTCATCTGGATTTCAGCGACTTTGATCATGACAGACTAGCCCTCATGGCCGCGATGAAAGCCGCCGGTATTGGCGGTGCTATCATTCCCGGTGTCAGTCCTCGGCATTGGTCAAAGCAGAAAGCGATTGCTCACCAGCTGCAACTGCCTTTCACCTTAGGGATACATCCTTGGTATTGCCCTAAATCAATTGCCGAGAGTGACCTGGCGCTGACAGCGCTCAAAAGTGAGCTCACTTCTGTAAATGACCCTCTGATGGTAGGAATCGGCGAGTGTGGTTTGGACAAACCCAAGGCTGAGCTGGCGCAAGATAATCCGGCGCATGTCCCCTGGAACCTGCAATACAGGGTGCTGGAAGGGCAGTTGGCCTTGGCGGCGGAGTTGAAGCTGCCGCTGATACTGCATTCGGTGAAGACCCATAATGAACTCTTGGGCATGTTGAAACAGCATTCACTGCCGCGGGGCGGAGTGGTTCATGCCTTTAATGGCTCTTATGAGACGGCGATCGCTTATTTGGAGCTTGGCTTCAAGTTGGGGATTGGCGGCTTGTTGCTGAATAAAAATGCAAAAAAGCTGCGTGATGCAGTTGGCAAATTACCGCTCGATGCCTTGTTGGTGGAGACTGATTCGCCCTCAATGACGCCGAGTTTCCTGCCGGAAAAACGCAATACCCCCCTGACATTGGTACAAATAATAGCCGAATTGGCGGATTTGCAGAAAAAAACCAATGTTCTAATATCAGAACACCTCCAACAGAACTTGATGCAACTGTTTGAGCTTTAGTTTCTTTTAATTAAACAGGTGTAACTCGCATTCTGTGATGTGACTAAACTTTTGAAAATTAACTTCAAAAATTTGATCAAAACGACGATTTTGCCCCGGAGGTCGGGTATAATCTTGCTCGGAAAAAGGTTGGTTAACAACATAATTAAAAAGCGTTAACAATAGGGTGATGGTTAATGAATATACTTATGAGCTTGGTAGGGGTGGTCACCCTACTCGCGATTGGTTTCTTGTTGTCCAACAACAAGAAGGCAATCAATCTTAGAACTGTCGGTGGTGCACTGGCAATTCAGGCTGCATTGGGCGGTTTTGTCTTGTACGTGCCGTTCGGTAAGGACGTTCTCAAGAACGTATCCGATGCTGTTTCCAGTGTTATCGGTTATGCACAAAATGGTATCAGCTTTCTGTTTGGTGATTTGGCTAACTTCAAAGTTGGCTTTATCTTCGCAGTGAACGTGCTGCCGGTTATCGTGTTCTTCTCCTCTCTGATCGCTGTGCTCTACTATCTGGGCATCATGCAGTGGATCATTCGTATTTTGGGTGGGGCGCTGCAGAAGGCCCTGGGCACCAGCCGTACCGAGTCCATGTCTGCCACAGCCAACATCTTCGTGGGTCAGACCGAAGCGCCTCTGGTGGTTCGTCCCTTTATTCCAACCATGACTCAATCTGAGCTGTTCGCCATTATGGTGGGTGGTCTTGCATCTATCGCAGGTTCTGTTCTGGCCGGTTATGCACAGATGGGTGTACCTATCCAGTATCTGGTTGCGGCTTCCTTTATGGCGGCACCTGCGGGTCTGTTGATGGCCAAGCTGATGCATCCTGAAACTGAAACTGCCAAGAACGACATGGATGAGCTGCCTGAAGATCCAGACAAGCCTGCCAACGTACTGGATGCTGCCGCTGCCGGTGCTTCTTCCGGTATGCACCTGGCACTGAACGTTGGTGCTATGCTGCTGGCCTTCATCGGTTTGATTGCCATGATCAACGGCATCATAGGTGGTATCGGCGGTTGGTTCGGTATGGAAAACCTGACTCTGGAGCTGATCCTTGGCTATATCTTTATGCCGCTGGCTTACCTCATCGGTGTGCCTTGGAATGAAGCCATGGTTGCCGGTTCTTTCATCGGTCAGAAGATAGTGGTCAACGAGTTTGTGGCTTACATGAACTTCGCACCCTACATCCATGATGCTGCCATGAGCTGTACTGCCGTTGCCGCTGAGGTCACTAAAGAGTTGCCTATGTGTGTGGCTGAAACTCAGGCGCCAATGACAGTCCGTACTCAGGCGATTATCTCTTTCGCTCTGTGTGGCTTCGCTAACTTGTCTTCCATCGCTATTCTGCTGGGCGGCTTGGGTGCCATGGCACCAAATCGTCGTCACGATCTGGCTAAACTGGGTCTGCGCGCTGTGGTTGCCGGTTCTCTGGCTAACCTGATGAGTGCGACTCTGGCCGGTTTATTCCTGGCACTGTAAGACGGTAGTGAACAGAGGCCTGAATTCGCAGGCCTCTTGTTAACCCAATCGATTTCCAAATTAGCTTTGCTTGGCTCCTGTGCCCACTTAGGTAGGCAACATGAGCAGAACAAGAGTGCAGATATTTCTGACTAGTGAGTGAAATGGGTACTTTTGTTCAAATATAAAATTTAGTGTTCGTATTTTATTTTGTCTTTCTTGTAGTTTTGGATGGAGAAGGTAGAATGCGGGCGCCAATTAAAAGAATGCTGCTCCAAGAGGGTAGCGAGAACCAAAGATGAATGGGGTTGATGATGAAAAACGTTAAAACTTTAGCTTTAGCCGCTACAGCGGTCGCTGCCATGTCAGGCAATGCCTACGCCGCTGATCGTTCTGACCTGCACGCCAGTGACTACAAATGGATGCAGTTTAATGCGATGTACTCTATTGATGAGCATCCAATTGCTGCCGGTTCAGATGCCGAACATAACTACCTGGAAATGGAGTTCGGTGGTCGCTCTGGTATTGTTGATTTGTACGGTTATGTAGATGTATTTAACCTGGCAAACAGCAAGTCTGGTGACAAGGTTGATGGTGCAAGCAAGATGTTCATGAAGTTTGCTCCTCGCTTCTCAATTGATGCCATGACTGGTTGGGATCTGTCTGCCGGTCCTATCCAAGAAGTTTACTTCTCTACTCTGTTTAACTGGGGCGGTGGCGCTATCACAGGTGTTTACGATGCCAAAGACCCAGATGGTAAAGACGTTAAAGTAGAGACTGAAGGTGATACCAACGTATCATTCTGGGGTATCGGTGCCGACGTTATGGTGCCTTGGCTGGGTAAAACCGGCATGAACCTGTACGCTACTTATGACTTCAATAAGAAGGATTGGAACGGTTATCAGTTCTCCATGAACTGGTTCAAGCCTTTCTACTTCTTCGATAACAAGAGCTTCCTGTCTTTCCAAGGTTATGTCGATTGGCAGTTCGATATGGACGTTGATCCAAACAACTTCAACGCATTTACTGGTAAGAACAATAACTCTTCTCACGGTGGTAACGTGTTCCTGGGGCTGTACTGGCATTCAGATCGTTACGCGGTTGGCTACGGTGCCAAGTACTACAACAGAGTATATGGTCTGAATAACCAAGCGTTTGCCAACGAGTTCTGGGGTGGTTTGGATACAACTGGTTGGGGTCACTACTTCAGCGCTACCTACAAGTTCTAATGGTAGATGGGGGGGTATCCTCTAGGGTGACCCCCGTTTTTATTTTGCTCTGACTTAATCTTTACCTAAGCCTGAGCTATAGTGAGTTGGGTTCAATGAACCCGCAATATTAGCCGGAAGCTGGTTCAGCTTGTTTATGTAAAGGTTGACAGATTTCTCGCGTTAAAAGGGATTTTTCGCGGCAAGGCAAGGAACTCGAGTTCCCCCTTCCCGGTCTTCAAGGATTCAAGTCGTGATACTCGTTATCAAGGTTGAATACCCTACAAAGATGATTTGCAGTCAAATGCAGGCGTCGCCCGAAGGCCCGGCCATAACAATAACCACAAAAAGCCCCTCTGGCGCTGCCAAGACAGATTTTTAATCCTTTGATTTTATGTCTCGGAGAGCAATTATGAGCGATTTAAAACAAGCAGCACAGCGCGCCATCCAACTGATGGATCTGACTACCCTGAATGATGATGATACCGATCAGAAGGTGATCGAACTGTGTCATAAGGCCAACACTCCGGCCGGTCATACTGCTGCTATCTGTATCTATCCACGCTTTATTCCTATCGCGCGTAAGACTTTGGATGCCATGGGCGCCGATGATATCCGTATTGCCACAGTCACCAACTTCCCTCACGGCAATGATGACATCGCTATCGCCGTGCTGGAAACCCGTGCGGCAGTCGCTTACGGTGCCGACGAAGTGGATGTGGTATTCCCTTATCGTGCGCTGATGGAAGGCAACGAAACAGTTGGTTTTGAGTTGGTCAAAGCCTGTAAAGAAGCCTGTGGTGACAATGTGCTTTTGAAAGTGATCATCGAATCCGGTGAACTGAAAGACCCGGCGCTTATTCGCAAGGCTTCCGAGTTGTCTATCGATGCCGGCGCTGACTTTATCAAGACCTCTACCGGTAAGGTACCTGTCAATGCCACTCTTGAAGCGGCTGAAATCATGCTGACCGTTATCAGTGAAAAGAACCCCGCAATAGGGTTCAAGCCTGCCGGTGGTGTACGTGATGCCGCCCAAGCCGCTGAATTCCTCGGTACAGCCGAGCGTATTCTGGGCAATGACTGGGTTTCACCTCGTACTTTCCGTTTCGGTGCATCCAGCCTGCTGGCCAGTCTGCTGCACACGCTGGAATTGGCTGACGCTCCAGCACCGACTCAAGGTTACTAATCCCCGCTGATTGTGATCCAAGTCTATTTGGTGACGTCAAAACTTGGCTAGTATCTGTAATAAAGTTACTACATATTTGACGTCCAACCCCAATACTGTAACGGCTTTTATAGACAAGGTTGCAGTAGAAAGGAGGCAGTATTATGTTTCTGGCACAAGAGATAATTCGTAAAAAACGCGAAAAAATGGCGCTTTCCAAGGAGGAGATCCAGTTCTTTGTCAAAGGCATTACCGATAACAGCGTGTCTGAAGGTCAGATAGCTGCATTCGGGATGGCGGTGTATTTTAACGACATGAGCATGGATGAGCGCATCGCACTGACTACGGCTATGCGTGATTCCGGCACTGTGCTCAATTGGGATAGCCTGCAGCTCGACGGCCCTGTCATAGACAAACACAGCACAGGCGGCGTGGGCGATGTTATCAGCCTGATGCTTGGCCCCATGGCGGCAGCCTGCGGCGGTTATGTTCCCATGATTTCAGGTCGTGGTCTGGGCCACACAGGTGGCACTCTGGATAAGTTTGACGCCATCCCCGGCTATCAGACTGAGCCCGACAGCGAACTATTCCGTAAGGTGGTTAAAGAGGTCGGTGTGGCCATTATCGGTCAAACCGGCGATCTGGTCCCTGCCGACAAGCGTTTCTATTCCATTCGTGACAACACGGCCACTGTCGAATCCATCCCGCTTATCACCGCCTCTATTCTGTCGAAGAAGCTGGCTTGTAGCCTGGATGCGCTGGCGATGGACGTCAAAGTGGGCAGTGGTGCCTTTATGCCGACTTATCAGGCATCCGAGGAACTGGCTCGTTCTATTGTTGCTGTTGCCAATGGTGCAGGTACCAAGACCACGGCTCTGCTGACAGATATGAACCAGGTGTTGGCCTCCTGCGCCGGGAACGCGGTCGAAGTGCTCGAGGCGGTGAACTTCCTTACCGGCAAATATCGTAATCCGCGCCTCTACGAAGTCACCATGGGACTTTGCAGTGAGATGTTGCTGCTCGGTGGCCTTGCCGCCAATGAGGCCGAGGCCCGCAGTAAGCTCAACGCCGTGCTGGATAATGGCAAGGCCGCCGAGATCTTCGCCCGTATGGTTTCCGGACTGGGCGGCCCGGTCGATTTTGTCGAACATCCTGAAAAATACTTGCCCCAAGCCAAGATTATTCGTCCTGTATATGCCGAGCGTTCCGGCTTTGCTTACAGCATGGATACCCGTGAACTCGGCTTGGCTGTGGTCACTCTGGGTGGTGGTCGTCGTAAGCCAGGTGATGCCCTGGATTACAGCGTCGGCCTGACACAGGTTTGTGCCCTGGGACATGAAATCAATGCCGACAAACCGCTGGCAATGGTGCATGCCCAGTCAGAAAGCGCCTTCGAAGAAGCCGCTGCCGCGGTGCGCAGAGCCATAGTCATTGGCGACAGCGCCCCTGAGAAAACACCGGAGATCTATCGCGCCATCCGCGCTGCCGATCTCCAGGAGAAGTAGTATGAAACGTACCATTATTTTAATGCTGGATTCCTTCGGCGTCGGCGCAGCAGGTGATGCGGCCAAGTTTGGTGACCTGGGTTCAGATACCTTTGGTCATATCGCCAAAGAGTGTGCCGAAGGGCGTGCCAATGATGGCCGTGAAGGGCCGCTGAAGTTACCCAATCTGAGCCGTCTGGGGTTGGCACATGCCGCCATGGAAAGCACAGGTCAGTTTGCCCCCGGGTTTGACGCCGATGTCGAGTTGATAGGCGCTTATGGTCATGCCGAAGAGCTGAGCTCAGGCAAGGATACCCCCAGTGGTCACTGGGAAATGGCCGGTGTTCCCGTGCTGTTTGATTGGGGCTATTTCAGCGACAAACAAAACTCTTTCCCCAAAGAATTGACCGATAAGATCCTGGCGCGCGCCGGCCTCAGCGGTTTCCTCGGCAATTGTCACGCATCCGGTACTGCGATTCTGGAAGAATTGGGTGAAGAACATATGCGTTCCGGCCTGCCTATCTTCTATACCTCGGCCGACTCTGTGTTCCAGATTGCCTGCCATGAAGAAAGCTTCGGCCTGGAGAACCTCTACCGTTTGTGTGAAATCGCCCGTGAAGAGCTTGAGCCATATAATATCGGCCGAGTCATAGCGCGACCTTTTGTTGGCAGCGGCGCCGCCGACTTTGCCCGCACCGGCAATCGCCGTGACTACGCGGTAGAGCCGCCGGCGAAAACTGTGCTGGATAAGCTGAAAGCCGCCGGCGGCCAAGTGGTCAGTGTCGGTAAAATTTCCGATATTTATGCCCACTGCGGTATCACCAGCAAGGTTAAGGCCTCGGGCCTGGAAGCCTTGTTCGATGCTACACTGGAGCAGGTTAAGGCTGCCGGTGACAACACCATAGTCTTCACCAACTTCGTGGATTTCGACTCCCACTATGGCCACCGTCGTGATGTGGCTGGTTATGCCCGGGGACTGGAATACTTCGATGCAAGATTGCCTGAAATCCTGGCACTGCTGAATAAGGATGACTTGCTTATCCTGACCGCAGACCATGGTTGCGACCCTACTTGGGAAGGCACAGATCATACCCGCGAACATGTGCCGGTTCTGGCCTATGGCGCAGGTTTGAGTGCCGGCTCATTGGGACGTCGCAAGAGCTTTGCCGATATCGGCCAATCCATTGCCAGCTACTTCAAGCTGGAACCAATGGAATACGGCGAATCATTTATTCGCTGACAAGATATGGCTCCCTCGCCGGAGCCGTCTTTAATAAACAGACTTGAGTCTTTATAAAACTAACGGGGTTATTTCGATGGCAACACCACATATCAATGCAGTTGACGGCGCATTCGCTGAAACCGTACTTTTCCCTGGCGATCCACTGCGGGCCAAGTACATTGCCGAAACCTTCCTGGAAAACGTAGAGCAGGTTACCGACGTACGTAACATGCTCGGTTTCACAGGTACCTACAAAGGCAAGCGTATCTCTGTGATGGGTTCAGGCATGGGTATCCCTTCCTGCTCCATTTATGCTACAGAGCTTATCAAGGACTATGGTGTCAAGAACCTGATCCGTGTAGGCACCTGTGGTGCAATCAGTACTGACGTTAAAGTGCGCGATGTGATCATCGGCATGGGCGCCTGCACCGATTCTCAGGTGAACCGCCTGCGTTTCAAAGGTCAGGACTTTGCTGCCATCGCCAACTATGAGCTGATGAGCGCCGTAGTCGACTCAGCCAAGACTCACGGTACCAAAATTCGTGTAGGTAACGTGTTCTCTGCCGATCTCTTCTACACTCCGGATCCTGAAATGTTCGACGTGATGGAAAAGATGGGAGTATTGGGTGTGGAAATGGAAGCTGCCGGTCTCTACGGTGTTGCCCATGAATTCGGTGCCCGCGCTCTTTGCGTGGTAACTGTTTCCGACCATATCCGTACCGGTGAGAAGACCAGCTCTGATGAGCGTCAAACCACTTTCAACGATATGATCGTCATGACGCTGGATGCTGCGATTACCCTGTAATCCGGTAACCAACTGACATCATAAGGGCTCCCTCGGGAGCCCTTATTGTTTTTAAGCCTTTCCACTTATTCCTGGAGTGCGGCTCTGCAGCTGAAGCTGGCTCTTGGGCTACTCGTTCTTTTTGTTTGCTTCTGCAGTTTGTGGCTCCCGTTTGGGGACAACTCCCGGCCAGGGACGTTTACCGCGGGGATCGTCCGCATCGACAGGATCCGGGATCAGGCTATCGTTGGCTTGCTTGGCTTCGCTTTGGTCTCTTTGGTTACTTGGGTCAATTGGGAGCGCTGAAGTTTCAGCGCCTGTTTCTGTTTGGACCTTTTCCCCTGTTTTATTGTCAATCCCAGAATCAGTGTTTACCTCCGAGTGCTTTGGCCTGGCAGCCTTTGTGGCCAAGGCTTTGGCGGGCTTTTCTGCCTGTTTGGGTGACATATTGGTGTTGGATTCAGCTTCAAGCTCGGTCTGGGAACCGCCGGTATCCGGGGCTGAATCTTGGCTTTCGGCGGCAGTAGGTTCAGTATCCGCGGCTTCCTTGGCGGTTGCTTTTTCCTGCTGTTTAAGCTTTTTACGCCTGCGCTTGACTCGGGTGCGGCGGCGGTCAAAGTCGGCGCGTTTGAACGACAAGGCCCGCGACAGCAACAGGCCGATAAAGCCCGCGACTATCAGCATCAGTTGCTGCTGCTCCATATTTAGCTCGTGGGCTTCTTTGATCTCATTGAAAAACAGCTTGGGATCCAGCCTGACTTCGACGAAGCCCAGGTTTTTACCTTGCTGGATCACCGGCTCGACATAAGGGGGATAGGGCGCCAGCAGATCATCCAGCTCCGGGGAGTCCGGCTCCAGTAACTCTGGGCTGACATCCTGGGCAAAGGATAGCCGCTGGCCATTCTCGCTGTAGATAGTCGCCGCCATCACCTTGGGATCTTCCACCAGGGCGCTGGCCAGCCACTGCAACTGCTCATCATTTTGCAGTTGCAACGCCGGTGCGGCACCATAGGCTGTTTGTTGCACCAATAATCTGGCCATCTTTTGGGTTTGGGTCTTCAGAAGCCGCTGCCCTTGTAGTAGGCTTGTCTGCCACAGCTGGACCAGGCCGACCAGCAGAGTGACGGCTATGGCGATCTGCAGCAGTCTGCTGATCTTCTGGCTTTTTTTAAGGCCCTTGAACAACAATACTTTGTCCCTTAATCAAATTCGGTGTTTCCCTAATCATAATGGATTATGGGTATGCCCGATAGCCGGAGAGCAGTGACCATGGAGTCAGTCTTACCTTTTCCCCTGTTGGCCAGTCAACGTCAGGATGGTGTCTATGTCTTGAGTCTGCAGCAGCATACTTGGCCGGCATTCAAGGAAGGGCAACATGCTCAAGGTGAGCGATTACGGCTGATCTTCAGTGAAAAGGCCGCGGCTGCTGTTGCCGATTTGCTTCCCGAGTTGGCACCGAGGGCGGTGGCGATTTTGCAGCGCGAGCAATTCTTGTATGGGCTCGAGTTGCTGCTCGAGGCGGGTATCTGTCAATCCATGCAGAATCGTCTTGAGTCAATTTGCGAGCTGGACTACCTGTCCATTGCGGCGACAACGAGTTTACCGCAGCTTTCGACTCCAGGCCTGTTGGTGATGGATATGGACTCGACCGCCATTACCATTGAGTGTATCGATGAATTGGCGGCCGCTGCCGGCGTGGGCGCCGAGGTGGCACAAGTGACCGAGCGGGCGATGCAGGGGGAGCTGGACTTCGAACAGAGCCTGCGCCAGAGGGTGGCCAAGCTCAAGGGCGCGAATCAGAGTATTATTGATGACCTCTGTGCCTGTTTGCCCTTGAGTCCCGGGCTTGAGAGCATGATAGCCGAGCTCAAGTCCCATGGCTGGCGCACTGTGGTGGCCTCAGGTGGTTTTACCCCCTTTGTTGGCCATCTGCAGCAGTTGCTTGGGTTGGATGCCGCTTTTGCCAATGAACTGGTAATAAGCGATGGCAAGTTGCTCGGCGAGGTTAGCGGCCAGGTAGTGGATGCCGCCTTCAAGGCTGATGTGGTGAAAACATGCGCCGAGCAGTGGCAGATAGCTGCCGGGCAAAGGCTGGCCATAGGAGATGGTGCCAACGATATCCCCATGGTGCAGGCGGCCGATTTTGGTATTGCCTATCATGCCAAACCTAAACTGGCTGCGGCGGCTGCGGCCAGGATCAATAAGCTGGGCCTGCAGGTATTACCTTTCTTGCTGCAAGGGCGCTGAAGCGTTAACAATTAGAATTAGAGTGATTGCTCTTGTTTTTGTGACCGGGATTCATTAGCTTTTGCTATAGAACCCGGTGACGACACACTCCATGGAAACTATACAGCAATCAATCTTTCTGCCTTATCGAGATGGCGAACTGCATCTTCGCAAAATTTCTCCCGCAGCCGGTTTTCGGCATCAGATCCCGATTTTGATGTTGCATGGCGCCATGTCCAACGGCCGGGTGTTTTACAGCAGCAGAGGTCGAGGTCTGGCACCGTTTCTGGCCCAGGCTGGTTTTACCGTCTATGTAATGGACAGTGCAGGTCGCGGCCTCAGCACGCCTAAGTTGGCGCGAGGGTTTGAGCTTGGACAAGGCGAGGTCATCCGTGAACAATTGCCCCTGGTGCAGCAGTATCTGCTCGAGGCCGAGTCTTTGGACAAGCTCCATTGGTGTGCCCATTCATGGGGCGGGGTGCTGATGGCCAGCGCCTTGGCCCGATTTCCTGAACTGCAAGCCTCGGTGGCATCACTGCTTACCTTTGGCAGCAAGCGCACCATCAGAGTCAGGTCATTGAAAAAGTGGCTGATGGTGGATCTCGTTTGGAACCGCCTGGCTCCCGGCATTGCCGCCGGTCACGGCTATCTCGCGGCCGACAAGTGGCGCATGGGCATGGATAACGAGAGCCGGGCTTCGCTACAGCAGAGCATAGATTGGGTACGCGGTGATTGGATAGATCATGACGATGGTTTCGACTATGGCCGGGCTGCCGCCAAAGCCACTTGGCCCAAGAGTTGGTTTATCGCCGGACAGAATGACACTGTGCTCGGCAACCCGGAAGATGTGCTGGATATGATGGCCGAATGCGGCTTGCAAAATAGCCGCTTTACCTTACTGTCACGGGAAAACGGCAATCGCCACGACTATGGTCATGCGGATATGCTGACCCATGTGGATGCACCAAACGATCATTTCAACAAGGTGCTCGCCTGGTATCAGGGTTTTGAGCTTTCCAGCGTCAGTGACTGAGCTTCTGGATTTAATTCCGGGTAGCGCAGCAAGACCTCGCTGGTGATTTCCAAAAACTCGCCAACGCCCACTACCCGCCACAGCATCTCTTCGAGCTTCTTGGCCTTGTGCTTGGCATGAACACCTATATATTCCAGTTCGCGGCGGATATAGCCCAGATCCGGTTTACCGGCGGCGCCGCGATAGACTTTCAAGGCCATAAAGCTGCCGAGCGATTGCGCCTGACGGATAAAATCCACTTGGGCCTGACGCTCCGCCAGTTCATGGCGGGCGGTGCAGCGCAGCCGCAACTGGCCGCTGGATTGGCGCACCAACTGCACAAAGACTTCGAAGCTGTCCATGGTCATCTGCGGCTTCATCGCCCGTATCGGGCCGATAAAGTCGCGCTTCAGCCGGCCGTCTTGCAGTAAAGGTTCGAGATTGAACTGCAATTGCTCAGCGCTGCTGTTGGCGAACAAGTCGCTGACGGCATCCGGTTCTACGCCGACCCCAAGCGCCGACAAACGGAAAGACTTGACGGTTTTTTCCACAAGAAAAGGCACTGAATGCAGTTTGCGCATCAAGAGGTTTTTCATCGCTTCGGCCAGTTCTTTGACCTCAGAGTTATCCTCTGTCAGTTGCTGCAATTTCTCGCGGTTTTGCTCTATCAGGCGATGTAAAAACTCCACGCCCGGATGAGGCGTGTGGCCCATAACTGCCGCCAGATGCAGGGTGACACCGTTTTTACGGCTGCGCACCAATCGATAGGGCAGCGCCTGAAGTTTTGCCTTGGGCGCCAGGTCCTGCAGTTTGGGAAAGCTCAGCAGCAGCGGCTCCTTGGGATTGAGAGTCGCATTCTCATCCAGATTCAGCTGCAGGCCACGACTGGAAATATCATGGGTGATCCCTGTGTATTGCTGTTTGCCCTGACTGATGTTGACCAGGGTCTTGAAGGAGAACCTGGCTTCCTGGCGCCGTTCGCTGAAATACATGGACACCAATCGGATACTGTTGGTGGTGATTTTGGCTTGGCCGAAACGCTTGAGCTCATTGGCGTCCATCTTGAATGGCCAGCGTCGATACTCTTCGGCGGCCTGTTCGTCGGTCACATCCATCAACTGTAATATGTGGCTGTATTTGCTCAGCTGCTGCTCAGTCAGTGCCGAGTAGTTGCTGTCATCGCCCGGGAGCATGGAGGCCTTGTAGGAACCCCGGTGGTCTATGGCATCCAGGCTCACCTGGATAACCTTCCAACTGCCCTTGGTGGCACCAAAGCCAAGAAACAGAGGTTGCAGGCGGCTTTTTTTCAGTTCGCTGAGGCTGGCTGAGTAGAAGTAGAGTTGACCACGGGCATTATAGGTAAAGCTGAACAGTAATCTGTGGTCGGCGTTGTCCGGCTCGGCGAGCATGGCCGCCAGTCTCTGCTTGCTCAGCAGTCCCGGCAATTGGTTGATATCGGCTTCATCGAGGAAATCGTGCAGCAGTGCCTGATTGTCCCGGCTAAGCAGCAGAGCACCAATAGCAGGCTTGCCTTGGTTGTCTTGTTCGATAAACAGCGGCAGGTGCGGCAGATGAGCCAGGTAATGGCGCTCGAACCCCATTCCCGTGGCGGTTACCAGCACATCGTTGACATCCACCTTATAGCGGAACTTATAGCCGCGAATGAGGCTGGCGAGCATTTCGGCCAACTGTTCGCTGCCGCCGATGCGCTTGAGCCGCATCCAGCAGGTGTCCTGCTCAGTCTGGGCATCGACTATCTGGTAGTCGACCCCGAGTTGCAGATCCCGGTAATAGTATTCATCGCTGAGATCCAGCAGCTTGACCCGCAGCGGCCGGTTGAGATCGAAATTGTGTCTGGCGGGCAGGCGCACTCTGGCGCCACCGACGGAGAGATCCGCGGTATTGCCGCGCACCTCCTCTCTGCCGGGTTGGGAAACAGCTATCTTGATGCTGTAGTTCATCCGCTCTTCACTGCGGTTGAAGTAGCGCCCCAGCACAATCCCGGGTACCAGATAGGGATTCCCCTGTCCTTCCTGATTGCGGGGCGTTTGCTGCAGCTTTTGGCGACGCTGGCGATGCGCCTCCATCACCTGCTCGTACACTCCCATGGTGTACTGGTTGCGGTACAGTGCCAGTGCGGCATCAAAGGCCTCTTTGGCCGGGTCATCGAGGAAGTGGCGTTGGTCGGCGAAGCGATACTCCTGGCAGGGCAGTTCCGACTTGTCTCTGAGGTCAATGATCCTCAGGCAGGGGGAAGCCAGGCGCTGGATTTCCATCTTTAACAGAAAGCGGGTCGAGTTGGACTCTTCGGCGGTGAGCTGCAAGAAGATCTCACTGAAGTCCGGCTCCATCATCAGGGGCTTGAGTTGTTCAATCAGGGCGCTGTGGTGATCTGGGCTCATGGACTCGCTCTTTAAAGGGTGCTTATTCTTGTGCTGACTGTTAGTCTTATGTCGGCCCGGCTTTGGGAAGCTTGAACCCAATTCGGGATTATCACGCTGAAAGTATCACTTTGAAAGTGCAATTATTTTAATTAACTATTACAGATTTTACACAAGTTTGAACCCAGATGGCGAAGAATAAAACAGCATACGTGTGCAACGAATGTGGCCAGGACTTTCCCCGCTGGCAGGGGCAGTGCAGTGCCTGTCATGAATGGAATACCATTACTGAAGTCAGACTGGGGGCGGCCACGCCATCCCGGGGCGGTCAGTTCAGCGGTTATGCCGGTGCCAGTGCCAGTGAGATCCAGACGCTGGATCAGATAGATCTCAACGAAGTGCCAAGGATCCCCAGCAGCTTTATCGAATTTGACCGAGTGCTCGGTGGCGGCATAGTCGCCGGCAGTGCCATCTTGATTGGCGGGCATCCGGGTGCCGGCAAGAGTACCTTGCTGCTGCAGACTTTATGTCAGCTGGCCGAGACCATGCCGGCTCTCTATGTGACCGGCGAGGAATCTTTGCAGCAAGTGGCGATGCGTGCCCATCGTTTGGGCCTGCCCACAGGGCGCTTGAAAATGTTGTCCGAAACCAGTGTCGAGACCATCTGCACTGTGGCACTGCGGGAGAAGCCCAAGGTCATAGTAATAGACTCGATTCAGGTGATGCATATCAGCGATGTGCAGTCCTCCCCCGGCAGTGTGGCCCAGGTTCGTGAATCGGCCGCCTTTCTGACCCGGTTTGCCAAGCAAAACGGTATCGCCATCATCATGGTGGGCCATGTTACCAAAGACGGCTCTCTGGCCGGCCCCAAGGTGTTGGAGCATTGCATAGATTGCTCTGTGATGTTTGAAGGGGACAGCGATAGCCGCTACCGCACCTTGCGCTCGCACAAGAACCGCTTCGGCGCGATCAATGAACTGGGGGTATTCGCCATGACGGAGCGGGGGCTCAAAGAAGTGGCCAATCCGTCGGCGATATTTCTGTCACGCGCCGATGAAGCCGCCTCCGGCTCCTTGGTGATGGTGGTTTGGGAGGGCACCCGGCCGCTGTTGGTGGAACTGCAGGTGTTGGTAGACAGCTCGGCACTGTCGCATCCGCGGCGGGTCGCAGTGGGGATGGATGCCAACCGTTTGGCTATGTTGCTGGCGGTAATGCATCGTCATGGCGGCTTACAGATGTCGGATCAGGACGTGTTTGTCAACGTGGTCGGTGGTGTCAAGGTGACAGAAACCAGCGCCGATTTGACTCTGCTGCTGGCCATGGTTTCCAGTTTCCGCGGTGATATTCTGCCCAGAGATCTGGTGGTGTTCGGCGAAGTGGGCCTTTCCGGCGAGATACGTCCCGTGCCCAATGGCCAGGAGCGTTTGGTCGAAGCTGCCAAGCACGGCTTTACTCGGGCAATAGTGCCCAAGGCCAATATGCCGAAAAAACCGCCTCAGGGGATGCAGGTGATAGGGGTGAGCAAACTCAGCGAGGCGCTCGGGGCTTTATGATTGCTATATGAGCGCTATGTGATTGCTATGTGAGTCATAGCCCGGAAAACAGGGCTATTGCGGCCCTGTATACTGCGAAGCAGGAGCCGCCTCAGCGGCTCTGTTCATGTTCGGCGATAAACTGCTCCAACTCCCGGTGCAGCAGTGAGGCATCGCCAAGATTCAACTCCAACAGCCTTCTTAAGTGACTGATGCTCTCGACATCGATGAGGGCACACTTGAGACCCAGAAGGCCGTTGCGGCGATGCACAACTTCGGCCTCCATACAGAGTTGCACCTCGGACTGAGGTAGGCGAAAACTCAGCTCCAGCACGCCTTCGGGAGCGAAATCGGCAGGTTCTTCTACCATGGCGCCGTTGAGACAGAGATCCAACAAGTGGGTGCCCCATATCTTGTCACCGCAGCTCAACTGGGCATCTATGGTAAACAGGATCCGTGAAAACTTGCGCTTTTCGTCCATATTCAGTCCTTTAATTCTTGGTCTGTCCTTATTGTAGCCACATAAGAAGCGCTTGGCACCGAACTCAGGTCAAATATCTATCCGCTACAGACAAAATATGAAAAATTGTGAATAATGGCGTCTACCCCAGCCGGTTGGAATACAAGCATGGCATACCGCATATTGATAGTGGACGATGAGGCTATCATTCGGACTCGTTTGAAAGGCTATTTTGAAAAAGATGGTTACCAGGTAATGGAAGCCGCCGACGGTGAGCAGATGTGGCAGCAACTGCAGCAACAGCATGTGGATCTGGTGATGCTGGATATCAATATGCCGGGGGACGATGGCCTGATGCTGACCCGTGAGCTGCGCAGCCGCTCAGATGTGGGCATTATTCTGGTAACCGGCCGGGATGAGGCGATAGATAAGATAGTGGGCCTGGAGATGGGCGCCGATGATTATGTCACCAAGCCGTTTGAGTTTCGCGAGCTCAGGGTCAGGGTCAAAAACCTGCTCTGGCGCATCTCTCTGGTGAAAAAGGCCCAGCAGCAAACGGCCGAACAACTGTCGCGCTCGGACGATAATCTCTATTTCGAGGGCTATCATCTGCAGCTCAATAGTCGCCGTTTGAGCCTGGATGGGCAGGCTATCAAGTTGACCAAGGCGGAGTTTGAACTCTTGGTGGCCTTTGCCCTGCATCCGCAGCAGGTGCTCTCGAGAGAGCGCTTGATGCAGCAAACCAGCCACAGGGATCAGGATGTCAACGACCGCACCATAGATGTGATTATTCGGCGCCTGCGCAGCAAACTGAGCCCAGAGCTGTTTGTCACTGTGCACGGTGAAGGCTATCTGTTTGCCGCCGATGTCAGCGACTGAGTTCTGAGCCCTTGGCTTCCACTCTGTATATGGGGTAGAAGTCTGCCGGTGCCAAACTGTCATCCAGTTGCATGCTTTTAAGGTTATCCGGGCGCAACTGCAAAATTGCCGGACCTATATCACCAAACGCCTTTTCCCCCTGCAACAGCCTGACGGCGAGATCGACCGCCAGCCGCCCCTGCAGTACCACTCTGTCATCATTGGCATAAGCAACCTTGTTGCGCTTGAGGGCGCGCAGTACATCCGGTGATAGATAGCTGCTCACCAGCGCCATTTTGTTGGTCAGGTTTCTCTGCCTGAGAGTGCCCATGGCGGCTTCAATGGCGACGGCACTGCCGAGCAAGGCTTGCGGCAGCGGCTGCTCATTTTGATTGAGCAACAGATTGAGCTGATCCCGGTAGAGATTACGGTTGTTGTCGGCATGCATCACGGCCACTATCTCCACCTGGCTGTCTTGCAGTGCTTGTCTGACACCTTTTTCCACCAGGTCGGTTCCGCCACGGCCTTCGGGGCCCGCCAGCATCGCCAGGCGTTTGTGCGGGGTAGATGCGAGAAATTCACCGGTCAGATAACCCATCTGATACCAGTTGACTCCTATATGGGTTCGTACCCGGTTGTCTGCCAGTTGGTTCACCAGCGCCAACACCGGCTTGGTCAGCTCCAGCGCCTGGCCCTCGAGCAGGTGTGGGCTGACGGCGCCGAGCAAAATCGCATCGGCATCACCATTGAGGCAGGATTTGAGTTGCGCCAACTGGGTCTGGTTGTTGCCATAGCCACCGGCTTCATGGAGTTCCAGCCCCAGGCCCAAGGCTTGGCTCTGTTTGGCCAAGCCATAATCAATCCCTATCCAATAGGCGTCTTTAAGATGCGGCACCAAAGCGCACAGCTTCCAGGGCTTGTTGGCCTTGGTGAGCGGAGTGTGGGTCAGAGGGCTGGCCTGCTGGATTGCTTCGTTGTAAGGACTGCGCTGCTCAAGCTCCCAAGTTTCATTGGCCAGCGCGGCAGGGGTAAACATCAGCAGAGCCAATAACCACAGCAGCAGAGGTCTTTTGGTTGTCGGCAACAAAGACTCGAACTTGGCGGCAAATTGGCTCATGGGGAAGGTCCTGATATATGATGCCACTATTCTACCATAGCATTCCTGCTGAATGTTTGAGTGGGTCAATGCCTATGCGGACCGGTATCAACAAGGATAACAAGTGAGACCTTTATCTTCATGGCTGAGCAGCCTGACCGGCCGTCTGATGCTGGCGTTCTGTTTGCTGGCGCTGCTGCTGTTATTACTGGTGACTCTGGGCAACTTGAGCCTTTACTGGGTCAAGGGCGCAGACAGCTTTCTGTATGAGAAGGCCTTGCCCGCATCAGAAGCCGCGCGGCAGCTATCGCAATCGGCCACCTCGCTGGCGGAGAATGCCCAGCGCCTGGGCACGGTTGCCGATGAAAAGCAGCGTCAATATTTGGGGCGTCGCCTGTCTCTTGAAAGCAATCGCATGTTGGCGGCGATTGCGACCCTGGAGCAGTTGGCGGTGCCGGATTCGGCCAATCTGAAACAGGCGGCGGCCACCATTATCGCCGAGCTGACCTTACTCGGCGAACAGACGGGGGAGCGGCTTGAGCGTACCCAAGCGCTGAAACAGAAAGGACTTTTATTGGTACAGGCCTCCAAGCAGGCCGATAATCTGCTGCGCTCCGAGCTGGCGGTGCTGGACTCAGTCATTATTGCCAAGCTGAGCCAGATCCCAGGGGCGGCGGCAGTGGATGACATTATAGAGCTGGATCTCAGCAGCGCCGAGCAGCTCAACCGCGCCCTGAAACTGACCCACAAGATAGCCTTGCTCGGGCAGATATTTGCAGCGGCCGATGCGCCGCAAGACTTGGTCGGCGCCATTAACCATTCACCGTTGACCGATGATGTCCTGTCCCCGGGATTGCTCAAGCGCATTCCCGTGGCCGATTTGGTTCGGGACCCCGGCCGGGCCGAGGCGCTCGAGGCCGAATTTGCTCGTCTTGAACAGGTGACTGCCGGCCAACAATTGGCCGAATCTATATGGCAGTTGCAGCAGCAACTGGAGCAAAGGCAACTGGTGATTTCGGACAACCTCAAGTCGATGGAGCAAACCGTGGATGCTGCGCTCGAGGGTCAACAGCAACAGCTGAATTTGGCCCGACGCGACTATCTGGGGCAGCTCAATTGGGCCAGTGCCGGGCTCTGGGGGACGGGCGCCTTGATGTTGCTGCTGATCTTGTTTGTCAGTTGGCAGGTTATCTATAAGGGTATCGCCCGGCGCTTGAGCGATGCCACCCAGGCTCTCAGTCGCCTGAGTCTTGGCGATACCAATGTCAGCATACGCTCCTACGGCGATGATGAACTTACCGCCATGGCCTCGGCGCTGGAAGCCTTCAAACAGAAAACGGCCCACAATCAAAAGTTGCAGCAGGATCTGCAGCGCACCGCAGCCGAGTTGACCGAGCATAAGCTGGCGCTGGAGCTGAAGGTGGCCGAACGAACCCGCGAGCTCGCCCAGACCAACGCCCAGCTGGAAGAGGCCAGTCAGGCCAAGTCGCTGTTTTTGGCCACCATGAGCCACGAAATACGCACGCCCCTTAACGGCCTGCTCGGCACTCTGAGTCTGCTGGGGCAGGCGGAGTTACCCGCCAAGGCGCGGCAGATGCTGGCGCTGTCCCAGTACAGTGGTACTCAACTGCAAACCGTGCTCAATGACATTCTCGACTTCTCACGTCTGGAGCAGGGTAGGCTGATCAATGAGCCAAGGGCCGTGGAGTTGCCGGCGCTGCTCAACGAAGTGACCGCCATCATGTTGGCCGGGGCCAATCTTGCCGGGCTTGAGCTCAGGCTGTTAAAGCCGGAATTGCCCGAATGGGTCTGGCTAGATGGGCCCAAGCTCAGGCAGGTACTGTTTAACCTTCTGGGCAATGCCATCAAGTTTACCACCAAGGGCAGTGTGACCCTGGAGGTCAGTATTGAAGGTGCGCGCCTGTGCTTCAGCGTGACCGATACAGGTATCGGTATCCGCCCCGAGGCCATGGCACGTCTGTTTACTCCTTATGCCACAGAGGCGACCCATGCCAGTGCCAGAGGAACCGGGCTTGGGCTGAGTATCAGCCGTGACCTGGTGCAACTGATGAATGGCCGTGAGAGTGGGGATGCTCCCGCCATCGAAGTCATCAGTACGCCAGGGCAGGGCAGCCGTTTCAGTTTCAGTGTGCCGCTTCAGCCCTGTGAGCAGGGGGAGCAACAATCGAGTAGCTTGCCACAGAGTGAAATCGCCAAGCGGGTGCTGCTGGTGGAAGATAACAGGGTTAATGCCTTGGTGGCTCAGGGCTTTTTGGCGCATCTTGGGCATGAGTCACTCTTGTGTGTCAGTTTGGCAGAGGCTCGGAGGGTGTTGCTTGATAACACGTCAGGCCCATTTGATGCCGTGATGCTGGATTTACAGCTGAATGACGGCTCCGGCAGTGAGCTGTTGCCTGAGCTAAGGCAACAGCTGGGCACCAAGGTGCCGATTGCCGCCTTTACTGCCCAGTTGCAGACTCAGGATATGGCAGATTACCAGGCCATGGGCTTTGATATAGTCCTGGGTAAGCCCTTGGGATTGCAGGCTCTGGCCAACTGGCTCGGGGTTGTCTCCGGCTCGAATCAGAGTGATGAGCGCCATAAGGAAGAGGAGACCCAAGCGCCAGGCCTTAAATCCCGCAATACGGACAACGCCCAATGGCTGGCGCTGGAGCAACTTGGGCAGGACCTGCAGGTGCTCGGCAAGGCTACTTTGCTGGAGATGCGGCAGCAGTTTGTGGACAGCAGTGATGCGCAGCTGCAAGCTTTACAGGCGGCAGATGGGCAACTGGATATCCAGGCTGCCAAGCTGCACGCACTCAAGGGCAGCAGCGGTAATATGGGGCTTGAAGCGCTGCACTTGCGCTGCGCCGCGCTGGAGCAGGCCATCAAGGCTGGCAAACCTTTGCGCGACGAGGAACTCACCGAGCTGACAGATTGCGTAGCGGCATCATTGCAGGCGCTCGATAACTGGCTGGAACAGCAATCAGACTAAGGCGCTTTTTTACCTGGTGTTTAAGCTCTGAAGACAGGAAGTGCAGCATTTACCGGCTGCTATATAGAAAGGGCGCCGCTCGATACTTGAGTTGGCGCCCTTTGATTAGGGGCAGTATTATGTTTGATTCAGGCAAGCGCTTGTTAGCTCTTGTCTAAATCGCCTCACTCAATGTGCTGCGGCGCCTTTCAGCCACTCGGCATCGCTTTGAACAAAGGCCAGGGTCAGGCGCGCGAGCGCGGCATAAAAACCGCCGCGATCGCATTCGGTCACCCGCTGACAAAATGGCTCCAACCAACTGAGCAGGCACTCTTGCAGAAACTCCTGTTGCGTTGATGCCGAGGCGCTCAGACACAGATGAGCCTGGTATGCCAGAATCACCGCCAGGTGGTCGGCGGGCTCGGGGAAGTCACCGCTCAGCTGCAACTGACTTCGCTGCAAAAAAGCCAGCATCTGTTGATGCTGCTCACCGAACAGGGTGACATCCTCATCCGCTTGCAGATAGAGGCCGGCATAGGGCGAAGCACTCTGTTTACTGCCCACCAGAAACAGCCCGCAAAAGTCTGCCGCCAGCTCCAGCAGCGCCTTGTCTCTGTCCTGCATCCAGGCGATGGATTGCAGTTTTTGCTCCATCAGCTTGGCTGCTTGCTTGAGGGCGGGATCGCTGCTTAGCTGTTGCCAGAAGGCCTTGCTGTCCGGTGCCGTCAGCTGGCTGAGGCGCTCGGCGTTCAACTCGCGGGCGAACAGACCCGAGAGGAAGTTATACAGCATGGCTCTGCCTTGATTTAACTGTTCCATTGGCTTACCTCAGTTATCTGCGATTAGTGATGGTGCGAATAAGTCCTCGTGGGACTTGTTCGCACCTTCCCTTAGATTTTTATCTCAATCGGCCCATCGAAGGAGGATACCTTGGGCGCCTTGCCGGTGAACTTTTCAAATTCCACCTGGCAAGTGTAGGCCGAGCAGGCCTGCGCCAGCTTGGAGGTACCTATATCCTGAGTCAGGGTATTGGGGTCACCATAGCTGCACAGAGCACCGATTTCGGCGCCGCCTTCGACGCTGCCATCCTTACCGACCGGGCCATACCAGGCGCCTTCATGGATCCGGATAACCCCTTTGGGGAAACGGCCGGAGACGACGGCACCGGCCAGCAGTTGGCCACGGTCGTTGAACACCCGCACCAGATCGCCGTCTTTGATATCGCGGGCCCTGGCATCTTCAGGGTTAATGTAAACCGGCTCACGCCCTTGCACCGTATAGGTTTCGCGATATTCCTTCGACTCACACATCTGTGAGTGCAGGCGCTTGTCCGGGTGGCAGGACTGCAGCCAAACCGGGTACTTATCGCTGCCTGGACCGCCATGGCTACGCTCGGATTTTTCCATCCACACTGGGTGGCCAGGGCAGTCATCATAACCGAACTGGGCAATCTTACGGCTGAAGATTTCAATCAGGCCGGAAGGAGTACCCAAGGGGTTAATCTCAGGATCCTCACGGAAGTCGGCGTGTCTGACCCAGTTTTGCCCTTCACCAAAGTGCACATAACCCTGCTTCCAGAACTCGTTGAAGTCCGGCATGGCAAACTTGCCCTGGTTGGCGGCCTTACACTCGCTGTAGAGTTTTTCCAGCCATTCCATTTCGGTTAGCCCGCGGGTGTATTCCTTCTCCTTGCCGAGTATTTTGGCAAAGCGGGTGAATATCTCAAAGTCAGACAGACTTTCAAACAGCGGCTCAACCATCTTGTGCATCGCCAGAATACCGCGGCCGGCGTAGGCACCGTAGACATCGATATCGTTGCGCTCCATGGTGGTACAGGCGGGCAAGACTATGTCTGAGAAGCGGCAGGTGGCGGTCCAGTTCACATCTATGGAGACCACGCATTCCAGCTTGCGAAACGCCTGCTTCATACGGTTTCTGTCCTGATGGTGGTTCCAGGGGTTGTTGCCCGAGAATACCATCATGCGGATATCCGGATAGGTGACCTTGCTGCCGTTGGCATCAATAGTCTTGCCGGGCTCCAGAATGGCATCTATCCAGCGGGCGACCGGAATAGTGCTGCTGGCGCCCTTGAAGTCGTTGTTGTCAAACAGTGGCTTTTGGCCTTCGTCCAGGTTGCGCGGGAAGGCGCCCGGTGCTGCGGCACCTGTGGCGGGTACCCCGATACCTGAGTAGTGGTGACCATAGCTGATACCACCGCCAGGCAGGCCTATCTGGCCTATCATGGTGGCCAGTACCGCCGCCATCCAGTAAGGCTGCTCACCGTGTTGCTGACGCTGAATACACCAGCCCATCATGATCTGGGTACGGCCCTTGGTCAGGGTACGGGCCAGATCGCGGATGACTTCAGCCTTGACGCCACAGATGGCTTCGGCCCATTCCGGAGTCTTGGCGATGCCGTCTTTGTCACCCAGGAGGTAGGGCAGGAACTCTTCAAAGCCCAGACTATAGCCTTCGATAAACTTGGCATCATGCAGCTTGGCTGTGTACATCTCATGGGCGATACCCAACATCAAGGCCACGTCTGTTTGTGGGTTGACATACAGCTGCTCACAACCCAGATAGGCTTGGGTCTTGGTTTCGACCGGATCTATGCTGATCACCCGGATCTTACCGGCTTTGACCTTTTCCTTGAGCTGCGCCAGATAGGCGAAGGACTCGTGGGTTTCGGCGTTCCAGCCCACCTGCAGGTTTTTGTAAGGATCGTTGGACCAGAGCACTATGGTATCGCTGTGCTCGAGGATCAGCGGCCAGGAGGTGCCCTGAGCGTACACTTCGGTAGAGCCCAGCACATAAGGCATAATCGTTTGCCCGGCGCCAGTGGAGTAGTCGCCCACTTTCTTGACGAAGTTGCCGTGCATGGCGATGGCGCGCTGCATATGGCTGGTGCTTGAGTGCAGCTGTCCGGTGGCACGCCAACCGGTTTGTCCGGCGTGCAGGCCAGATGGCCCGTACTGGGTTTGAATGATATCCAGCGACTCTTTGAACAGAGTCAAGGCCTTGTCCCAGGTGACACGAACGAAACGGAAGTCGCCGCGTTCATGGGTATTGCTCTTGTGTCCCTTGAGCAGGAAGTCGAGCCGCACCATGGGATAACGGATCCGCGATGGGTTATAGACCAGGCCACGGATGCCGCGGATCATGTCGGTGGGATACTTGTCGTATTCCAGTGGTTTGACGTCGGCGATAACCCCGTTGCGGCGCTTGATACGAAATGCGCCGAAGTGGGAGCCTGTGGTCAGCCAGGCGTCACCGTCATCCATCCCCTTGGCCAGCGCCGACAGGGGAGCGAGTACCGAACTGCTTCCGGCAACCACAACGGAAGTGGAGGCCAGGCCTTTTAAAAAGTCTCTTCTGTTCATAACGCCAACCTCTTAGTGCTCTTCTTTGCTGAAGGTGGAAGAATGTTGTTGCAGGTATTTCTGCACCAGTGCCTGGGTGTCCTGATCCATGTTGACGAAGGCCAACATCCCCTGGAACATGCCCGGCCAGGTGTTGGCATCGAAGTGATGCTCATCGGGCTGGGTGTGGCAGACACTGCAGCTAGAGGCATAAGTGCTGCGGGCATAACCCCAGAGTGGTGCCAGTTCGGTCAGCAGATAATCGCTGTCGGTCCAGATCTCGGCTTCCACACGCTGCCACTTGAGGCCAGTCATGGGATCTTCTTTCTCTTCAAAGGTCTTGATCACCCCGTCGGTTTCGGCGGCAGCCTTGGTCAACTGAGCCGAGAGGATATTGATACCGAAGTCCATGTAGATCACCCGGCCGGCACCTATCTTCTTACGCCAGCCATCGATGGCGATTTTGACCCGCTTGCCCTTGAGCTCCAGCACCTTGATTTCGGTGGCCACGTTCAGAGTACCGGCTTCTTCCGCGCTCTTGTCATCCAGGTACAGAGGTTTGGTCAAGGCGCTGAAATATTTGCCGCCCTGTTGCAGTGAGGTCTCACCCGAACCCACTTCGGCAATCAGTTCAGGGGCTCTGGCTGTGCCCATATCAGGCAGCTTGTGAGCTATGCCTTTGTGGCAATCGATGCAGGACTGATCTTTCTCGGCCGCTTGTTTCATCTGTTTTTGCGCCAGGGCTGACATCTCGTCCCATTTCATTGACTTGTAGTCATGGCAGTTTTTACAGGCCTGGGAGTTGTCACGGGCAAAGCGTTTCCATTCACGGCTGGCCATTTCCAGACGCTTGGCTTCAAATTTTTCCGGAGTGTTGACCGTTTGGAACAGCCAGCCCCAGACATCGTGAGATGCTTCCATCTTACGGGCTATCTTGCGGCTCCAGTCGTGGGGCACGTGGCAATCAGGGCAGGTTGCCCGCACGCCGGAGTGATTTGACCAATGCACAGTTTGCTGCAGCTCTTGATAGGGATTGCTCTCCATCGAGTGACAGCTGATACAGAAGGCCTCAGTGTTGGTGGCTTCCAGCGCCGTATTGAAGCCGCCCCAGAAAATAATGCCCATGATAAAGGCCGACAGGCTGATGGCGCCCAGGCTCAGGTACTTGGTTGGGCGGTTGAGAGTACGCCAGATTGCTATTAACCGTTTCATCTATTCAATCCTCTCTTGTATCAGTGACTGGCGACGCCGCCGAGGGCCAGCATGATCCAGATGATCAGGCCATAGAGGCTGATACCTGTGATGGTCAGGGCCGGAAACAGCATGAAAATAATCAGGCCGTGGGCCATAAGTTCCTGTTTTTTGCTTGATGTGGACTCAGACATAGTGATTGCTCCAACGCAGCAGGGTTTGCTTGATGGGGCCACTATAGGGAAAGGATGTGAATGGCGATTGCGCTGCCAATGAATGGGATTTGAGTAAATATGAAAAGTTATGAACAACTGCATATTCAGGATGAGCCACAGATCCCGAAATCTTTTTAGCCGGGCGCGCCAATTTGCAGTATTATCCGCGACCAACAAAGGCTGCGTTGGACATCGGTTGACGATATTCCTTGGTGCCCACCACCTGCAGGTCACGTTTTATTGTGGATCTCTCACCCGCCCAGCGGGGCTCTCACCTGCCGTAGCCGGCGTCATCTGACCCGAACAAAGAGATCAAAAAGGTAGAATAATTATGATGTCTTCAAAGACAAATACCGCTGTACCTACTACATCATCATGGCTGGAACGCTTCTTCAATATCAGCGATCGTGGCAGCACTGTCCGCCAGGAAGTGATCGCCGGTTTGACCACGTTTCTTGCCATGGTTTACTCAGTTATCGTTGTCCCCTCCATGCTGGGAAAGGCCGGGTTTGATCCCGGCTCTGTGTTTATTGCCACCTGTCTGATTGCCGCCTTCGGCTCACTGCTGATGGGCCTGTGGGCCAATCTGCCGATGGCAATAGGCTGCGCCATCTCACTGACTGCATTTACCGCCTTCAGCTTGGTTCTGGGGCAGGGCATGAGCCTGCCTGTCACCCTTGGGGCGATTTTCCTTATGGGTATCGTCTTTACCCTGGTGAGTGTTACCGGCATTCGCCAGTGGGTGCTTGCTAACCTACCCAAGGGGATTGCCCATGGCACAGGGATAGGTATCGGCCTGTTTCTGCTGCTGATTGCCACTAACAGTGTGCAACTGATTGTGGCCAATGATGCCGGTTTACCGGTCAAGCTGGGCGATATCCACAGCCTGCCGGTGATTGCCACTGTCGTGGGGTTGGCTGCCACTATCGGACTCGAGCGTCGCCGGGTACCGGGCGGTATTCTGTTGGTGATCATCGCGCTGTCAGTGTTTGGTTTGCTGTTTGACCCCAATGTGGAGTTCAAAGGCGTGTTTGCGGTACCCGACTTGGGCGCAGAAGGCTCTTTGATTGGCCAGTTGGATATCATGGGGGCCCTTAACCCTGTGGTGCTGCCGATAGTGCTGGCGCTGGTGATGACCGCCATCTTCGATGCCACTGGCACCATAAGAGCCGTAGCCGGACAAGCCAATTTGCTGGACAAGAATGACAACATCATAGGGGGCGGCAAGGCGCTGACCTCGGATTCTGTCAGCTCTATCTTCGCCGGTCTGGTGGGCGGCGCGCCTGCCGCTGTTTACATTGAATCGGCGGCCGGTACTGCCGCAGGCGGAAAAACAGGCCTGACCGCCACTGTGGTGGGTGTGTTGTTCCTGCTGATGATCTTCCTGGCACCCCTGTCTTATTTGGTACCTGCCTACGCCACGGCGCCTGCGCTCATGTATGTGGGACTGCTGATGTTGTCCAATGTCACCAAGTTGGACTTCGATGACAAGGTGGATGCCATGGCGGGACTGACCTGCGCCGTCTTCATCATACTCTCCTGCAACATAGTCACAGGCATTATGCTGGGGTTTGCAACTCTGGTTATCGGCCGTATCTGCAGCGGTGAGTGGCGTAAGCTCAAGCCAGGTGTGTTGGTTATCACCATAGGCCTGGTGGTGTTCTATATGGGCGGCTGGGCCATTTAACCCTTAGGCCCTTAGACCCTTATGGCTGGTGGCGGAAACTATCCCCCGCTAGAGTAAGCTTAATCGACTTAAACAAAGACCCCAGCCTAGGCTGGGGTCTTTGTTGTGAGCGCAGAGTCTTGCACTCCTGGGGCATACTTTGAGGATAATGGCTAAGGCATCCTCGATGACCCGGCCGATACTGCCTGCTAGCTACAGGCAAGCCCGTCGGCGCCGTATTTGATCATCCCTGAGCTGGAAACCGTCACACTTCTTGAGCCGCTGGCCTGTTTGGCCGGGCAATAGATAAAGGTCACTTCACCTGTGGTGTTGCTGAGCCCATCGGGACGAAAGCCCACATTGCTGCCTTTGATGGCGTCCTTACTGTCGATGCCTTCCACTACCCGCAGCACTTTTTCACTGCCGCTGGCAGTGGTATAGACCTTGAGGCCATTGTTGAAATTGGCGGCGCAGCCGACAGCACTCTGATAGCCACACACTTCTACTGTCATGCCGTAGCTGATGGCTTGGTTGCGGGCGAAGGACAGGGCTTGCTCAATCCGGCTTATTTCCGACTGACTACGGTAGCCTTCATACAAGGAGGTGAGAGAGGGAACCCCCACAGACAGCAGTATGGCGGCTACAGCAATGGTGACCATGAGTTCGACCAGAGTAAAGCCGCGGATTCTGGAACTGGAAAAATGTGGTACAGCCATAGTCAACTCTTCACACGAATAGATAGGCTTAAGTATAAGTGAATGAGTTGTTAATTACAGCTGTCTTTGCAAATCCTGTGCAGTGGTCGTCAATTCAGCCGCCATCACCATCCTGGCAATTGATATTTTCATCCTGAGAGTGACGGATTCGCCCCGCCTGATTGATGACCAAGGCCTCGGAATGGGGACTGTTGGCCTGACCCGGGCAATATTTGAAGGTACCATTGGTTCCTGTTGCCAATCCGTCCGGCAGAAAGCGTATTGCATCCCGGTTGTACTTGAGTATGTCTTGGCTATCAAAAGCACCGCTTTGAAACAGCAGCTTGTCGTCATCATCCAGGGCCAGATTACCGTTGCGATCGCTGAAAACCGTTACTCCTTGTTGCCAGGCATCGGCTTCACAGCGGCCATCCTTGAGAGCGCAGACACTGACTCTGACGCCATAACTAATGGCCTGATTGCGGGCAAATTGCAGCAGTTGTTGTACTTGCTTGATGCCGGTTTGGGCGCGATAACCTTCGTAGAGCGACTTGAGTGAGGGGGCCCCGACCGAGGCCAGTACCGCCAGCAGAGCCATGGCGACCATGACCTCCAGCAGCGAAAAACCAAGCTGTAAATGACGCATAATCTCATCCTTGAGTGTTGGGCGGCCCGCATCCGGCGAACCTGAGTGTTAGTTTAGTCCAGGCAGTGGCTTGGTTCTGGTTTCCTTTTAGATGAGTTTGCACTAAATATTGCACTTGCTTACCTAAGGGATGAATAAGTACACCGAGTTGATCATGGCTACTGCGAAGGAATAGGCCTGGTTTTTTCATCTGAGCGGACAATCACTTCTTGCCCGCAGTATGTCGTGATAAGCTATTGCGATTGTATGCGAACAAGCAAAATCGCGAGCTATTTCTCCGGTCAAATTGCCGTGGGAATGGTCATGAGTCGCAAAAGAATTCCAAGCCCTAAAGGAGTGCCTGATGAAGAAAGTGGAAGCCATAATCAAGCCGTTTAAACTGGACGATGTCCGTGAGGCGTTGGCTGAGATAGGAATAACCGGTATGACGGTTCTGGAAGTCAAAGGTTTTGGCCGCCAGAAGGGACATACAGAGTTGTACCGTGGTGCCGAGTATATGGTCGACTTTCTGCCCAAGGTGAAGATAGAGCTGGTGATTCAGGATGATCTGCTGGAACAGGCACTGGATGTGATTGTCGAAACCGCCCGTACCGGTAAAATCGGCGACGGCAAGATCTTTGTGACCGATATCGAACGTATTATTCGTATCCGTACCGGTGAAGAAAACGAAGAAGCGGTCTAAAAACGAACGTAAAAAATGAGGTTCATTGCAGATTAGCGTGAACTGAAAATGAAAACGGTTGGAGAGTTATTGTTTAGTCGCCAAATAAACACAATGACCCACTCCAGCCGTTCTTGATGTCGAATATTACCTGCACTAGCTCAGACTTGTACTAACAGTGTAGTGGTCAAGTTCATTGGCCACTACAAGCCAATCACACTCAGAACCAAAACCACCGAATGTTCCTGCGTCCGTTTTAGCAGTTTTTTATGTGTAAAACCACGATTATCGTAGTAAAGAAAAATATTTATCCAAGGTGATCTCTGCTACCCAACACTCCAGCGTACCTTCACAGGATAAACCTAATGGATTCAAAGGAGTACAGGCACTTTTGATAGGTACTAGAGAGTTTTCAATTTGATATTCAAAAGTGTAATATTCCGTTTTGTATATGAATTTATCCCCCAATAAACGACCATTCTCATCGTCGTGCCTCATAAAATAACGCGTAATTACGTGGACTTCCTCATCGTTCTCTTCAACTAATTGAGAAACAACATTGGCCATTCCTTCGTAACATTCAAATATTAATTCAGAGAACTTATATTCATTAAAAGTATCAGTCATATTGATAGGGCGAAAATATATATGAGGTCTAAGAATAACACCTTCATTAGAACTAAAAGCCACATTTAATCCACTATGAGGCACTTGTTCATATAAGCTTTTTTTAAGAATCAAATGTTGGTCGAAATATATAACCTCATATAAATCATCACTCATTTACACTACATCTCCTTAACTTGTTGGCAGATTCAAATCCACATATAAAAATCAAGCCACCCACTGTAAAACAATAACTTAATCTTCTTTCTGTCTAATAAAAATCAAGCCACCCACTGTAAAACAATAACTTAATCTTCTTTCTGTCTGCGTTCAAGCACCAGTAGGGGATTTGAGCACCCGGAGGTAGAAAGATATCCATGAGTTGCAGAGGTTTGATGAAATCGAACCGATTTCACGCAAAAATGCGAGATTTGAGCCGTGCTAGCCCAACCCATGCTTCAGGGGATTTCAACAACTGTGGTTGAGATAAATAGCGTAGGGTTTAGGCCGTTTGAAAGTACTGACAGCTGGTTGCAAAATGCCGTCGTCGCTTCTCCAAGTGTTCGCAGTAACAGCTGAGCTCTTGCAAGGTGCCTACTGGCCCACGAAATAGTCTTCCAAATTCAGTGGTAAGCTTGAGCCAGTTCTCATGAGGGATATTCAACCGCGTCAGCAGCTTGGTACTCTTTTCACTTATCGCGCCACGCTTATCATCGCGAATACAACGCCCAGTATCATCCACTAATTCAAGATAATCCTTGAGCCCAAACGCAATACCGCTGCGCTGGTTATCGCATTCATTGCCAATAAAGGGCAGTAGCTTGGTGGGTTGTTCGCATTTCAATGCTGCCTGAATACGTAGTCGAATGCTGGTATGCGCCGACTGCTCAGGCGTATCGGCCATCTTGGCTCTGATGGGATTGAGGTCAACGTAAGCCATGCAGGTTAACACCGCGGCTTCATCCAGTAAGGCTTGCGACTTAAATCTTCCTTCCCAGAATCGGCCTGTACAGTTATCTTCCTGATTGGCTTGACGCGCTATCGGTTCATTGAGACAACGCATGAACCAACTGATGTCACATAACCTGCTGCGAAAAATCGCGATAGTATGCCTCAGCCTGGGCACTTCATGCGCTTCAATCAGCTCTCCCTGGGTGAATTTGCGGGTTAACTCGTCACCTTTAAACAACTTATGCCATTGCTCAAGCACTTCTCTGTCTGTCCATCGGTTTGCTGTCTCTATATCGACATGCAACACCAGATGCAGATGATTACTCATGATGGCGAATGCCGCCACATCAATGGCAAAAACAGCTTCCAGTTCAAACAATAACGATTCCACCCAACCACGGCGGTGGTCATAATTCTTGCCCGAGTAGGCATCATCACCACACAGAAAGGCTCGCCGCACCACGCGGCTGCAACAGTGGTAGTAAGGTGTATCTTCAAGGCTGATTTGAGTTCGGCGAGGGCGCGGCATAATAACCTCCTTGTTAAATGCTTAAACAAAGCATAGTCGGAGGCCAACTACCGCGCCATTAATGTTGGGTGTCCATATTTTCTTTGAAGTGGCTCTAATGATGTGTATCCATTTGAAATCAAATTCTTCGAAGCTTTATCTTTACGAACCACTGTGCAGGTCCAGCAGCCAAATCTACCCTTGCTACAAGGATTTGTCTCAGGAAGACGGATGATTGGGCACTCCCCAGATATTTTTTTATAAATTTTCGAGATGTGATGTAGGTCAATAGCAGCGACGCCATCTATACAATGCAATCCCTCCCATACGTCCTCCGTCGTGAAATCGACAATCGGGCAGAATAAGGTGGTTTTTTGATGCCCCTGTTGCTTGAACAAGTATGGGTTTTCAAGGGCATTGGTTTTTAAAATCTTGTCCCTTTCAATACTCTCAGAAAATCTAGTTCCGAGAATTACTGTGGCCTCTTTTTCTCCAACGTATTGTTTAATGGCAGTCTGAATGGGATCAATTCTTAACCGATCTGTGCACCACCTGAAAATGTTTGTGGGAGGAGGATACCCTCTGCCGATAACTTTTACGAAATAGCGATCTTTTATCGGTGGCTTGATTGCTTTCACCGAAATATCAACGCCTAAGGCTCTACTCTCTGTTTCTATTCGGTAAAGTGTATCTTTTATATAGTTCTTCAGTACCGGTATTTCCACAC
>NZ_JAPEHY010000089.1:0-835 GCF_028823715.1 Shewanella sp. K8 | reverse complement strand
TTTTGAGGCATGCCTTAACTTTCGTTCTCCGGATATTACAAGCCTGCGGCTCATATACGTTTTACCCGGTTTTTTATTCAAATAGTAATCAATTTCTTCAGCCATAGATTCCTCGAAATATACAACTCATAGAGCTAACGCCATTGTATGGGACCGGAATGCAGTTGGGTCATTTTGAGTTTTTAGATATTTTCTACCACTTGCGCTTGTTGAAACCACAACCCATACAGACTGACCGTTTACACTTACGTAAAACTTCCATTTTCCGCTTTCAATGCCTGCTATAGCTTCATCAAGACTTAGCTTCCAACGTGTACCACTCGGATTCACACCTCCGACATGGGATATGCGTTCATGAGCGCTTGTACGATTCGTTTTATTGATACATTTAATTTGAATATTATCGGTCATTTTAACTTCCTCGTTGTTAAATTTATGAAAAGCCTAACAGCTGTATAGTGCGCACAAAATATACCAAAATATACAGGACTTTTCGAGCCACGAGGAAGCATATCATTCGGCCTCAATTGTTTATAAATGACGATGAAATATTGGAAGTAGACTCTCTAAGACGACTAATCTGCGAGGTTCATGCAAAAACTGCGGTTGCCAAGCAGGCTTAAGCCTGTTGCTGCAAAATCACCAACGGTTTAAGGTTAATGGGGATGTATTGCTTGGCTTTGTTGCTTACCCCGGCACCACTTACCGCCATATTTGGCCTTCATCGCACACATCACATCCCATCGGCCACTCATGCCACTGTACTGACGGCGAAACTCCTTGGCGGAAGTTATCCAGGCATCGTCACTGATACCAAGCTCAAGCAGTAGTTTGG
>NZ_JAPEHY010000088.1:0-938 GCF_028823715.1 Shewanella sp. K8 | reverse complement strand
TTTATTGATTTATGTCAGTCTGCCTGTGAAAAGTTACCATCTTTATTGTTTCGCCACACCAGGTTCCATGCCCAACAGGATCCCCAGTTGCTTTTGGCTGATGCCTCTTGCTTTTCTTGCCTGTTTAAGTCTATGAGGCAGTGGATTAATGTGCTTTCCTGACACGTCTTCATCGTTGGTTAGTCCTGAATAACTTAGATTGTCTTAGTTTTTTCACGTAAGGTATACTAAGGAATCCTTAGCTTTTTGGGTGTTGTTGTCAAGTGCTGACCTCAACACAAGCCAGGCATGGAGTAGTTAAGCAAGGACGTAACGGGCGGAATGCCGAGGGACTACCCACGAACAACCTACATTGTGTAATGTTGGGGAATGAAATGACCCAAGAAAAAATCTATATCAATGAAACGCTTATTGCTCTTTTGAAAAGCAGAGCATTAATGCAATTTACTGTTATTGAACTACAAACAATGTATATGGAGCGAGAGTCTGAAATCACTGGCACTCAGGTGACGCAATTGATACATAGAAATCTAAACAAACTGTGCCGAGCTAACCTATTGGAAAAGAGGAAAAAGGGTAGAATTGTCCAATTTGCCAAAACTGCCCTATTTGATGACACACGCCTTAGTGCTAGGCCTGTAGCGCAGTATATAAAAAAATCTAAAAAGAATTCAGAGGCTTGTAAATTGCAAAGGCTCAAAACAAAGCTTGATGAATACCAAGCGGATTTGCATGGATATGTTGCGCAAACTGAGGAGTTCCAACGTCTGTTCTGTGAACTGCCTGAAGCAAAGAACTCCTTGTACTCCCACTATATCTACGCGCGTAACCAAAGTTCATCAATGGTCGGCAAAATTAAGGCTTTGTTAGGCTGTATCTGTATATTGGAGGGATGAACCAATAGTACAACTCGGTGGATTTGTGTTGGTAACCATCCC
>NZ_JAPEHY010000087.1:0-964 GCF_028823715.1 Shewanella sp. K8 | reverse complement strand
TAAGCTGGAAAATCTCATCAAGAGATTGGTACTAATCTCGGGGAAAGGTCACATCCATAACACTTCACCCGCAGGTCGCACCAAATCGCCCAGCATATGCGCATCAGTGACCGTCGCCAACATGGATGTTGGCGCCGAGCTTACAAGGACGTATTCACAGCGTGTCACTGAGGTGCATATGCATAAGGCCTGCGGCAGGCAATGAGTGGCACAATCAGCCGGAAGCCATTCCAAACCCAAACCACTCCCCCGCCCTCGGCAGAAACCACAGAAATGGAAAAGGCCCGCGTTCGATGCGCGAGCCTTTTCCTTTCCCGGAATAAACAAAAGCCCCGATACCTTTGGCATCGGGGCTTTTATTCTTTTGGTTCAGGCTGTTAGGCTTAAGACCAGCAGAGTATTTTACGTGGGATAAATCTTGTTAGAGCAAGGCGCTTTACCGCGACGTTTAGTGAACTAAACGAGTGGTGAAGCAACGCAGCTATCACAGATTTAGACCCGTAAAAATGTCGGGTAAGGAGCAGCCATTCCTGACTACCCCTCCCCTAAGAACCGTACGTGCGAGTTTCCCCGCATACGGCTCAAGCCTTTATAAACCACACTTGCGTGTAGGCCGACAACACTACCCCTTGGGCGGAAATGGGTCATTACCATAAGAGTCTTTATCTCTTATTTGACCATTAGGTCTGTGAATTACAACTTCACTTTGCTGATTCTTCGCTATCTCGCGAGCGGCCTGTCTGGCTTCCTCTTGAGTACGATGATGTGAAGTGTCGCGTGAGTTATTCTCTCCGCGCACAGCCCACCCGTCGGGGCGCTTTACAACGTGTTGGTTTTTGCCCATTGATCACCTCCTTAGTATAGGATTTGGACAAATACTATATAAGGACAGAAACGACAACTTTCAACCCAACATGTTGTATTACTTCTGGTTAAAGACATTATTTAAAACGACTTGATAACC
>NZ_JAPEHY010000085.1:0-1069 GCF_028823715.1 Shewanella sp. K8 | reverse complement strand
AAGCTCATTCAAGCGGGTGGTGGCCGGCGGCAGTGGCAGCGGCGCATCGCCACCGGCCTTGCGGGCAATTTGTTTTGCTTCGGTGATTGCCTGGCCAAGCTTGGATTGCTCCTCGCCATTGGTGCAGCTCACCCCGATGGCGTTTATCAGGCTGCGCACCTTGATAAGTTGCACGGTTGAGAGGCTAACGGTTTCGGGGCGGAATTTAGTTTGGCCAACCTTGGCTCGCTCGAGGCTTTTGGCATCGACGGGCTTTTCTTGTCCGTCTGCGGCTTTTAACACCCCAGCCGCTAACATGGCATAGAGGGCGCCATCGACGGTATCTTTTGGCCAGCCGTAAGGAGCACCTTGGAAGTTGTCACGGATTTCGGCGCCGGTTTTCATGACACCAATAAAGCGCTTAATGGCGACACACACCGGGTGTTTATCGGCTTCGTCGTTAAAGCCGATGGCGGCTAAGGCATTGGCATCGGCCGATTTACTGGCGCGGTCGTACACTGTGCCCCAGCCTTTGACATCGGCCAATTTGAATTCGTTGTAAAGGCGCTCACAGGCCTTTTTACCACCGTTTTCAAACTGCTCAGTGAGCGTATCACCTACCACCTCAGAGCCGCCGGCGAGCTGCACCAGAATAGCGTCGAAGATTTCTTTCAAAATAAGCTTTTTAGTGCGATCGGCATCGTTACGGCGGTGCTCCATCGCGCCTTGGGCGTCTTTACCAGCATCGGTGGCGGGCACACCGCCAAGCTCCAGGGTGGTTTCGGCGGCCTTGAAATCGACGATGGCACTTAAGAGCTCAGAGCGGCGAATGTTCGGCACATGCACGAAAAGGGTGGCATTGTCGGCGCTGGCACTTCTGACCGCATCGCTAAACTGGCGTTCGCTGCATTCGAGTACATGGGCATACAAACGCTTATTGGCGTCGGCGGGCAAATCGGCATCAAAACACAAATGCAGGGTGCGCCCCTCGGCCACCGAGCCTTGGTTTATTTTGGCGGCCTGTAACTGTTTGCGGATGTAGTGCTGAATTTCTTGGCTACGGAAGGTTTCGAGCCGCTGCGGATTGCCG
>NZ_JAPEHY010000084.1:0-1203 GCF_028823715.1 Shewanella sp. K8 | reverse complement strand
TGAGCGCCAATTGCTGTGCAAGCCAGAGTGCCACGAGGACTTATTCGCACCTTCCCTAGCTCAGTGTAACCATAATTCGCCTAACGACGAACGATCTGGAGAATCTGTCCTAGCCTACCCCATAAAAAAGATGCCCTCTTAAGTGGGCATCTTTCACTTGTCATGTAAGTAGAACAAGCCCTGCCTATTCGGCAGTTGTTTGCATTAACTTAAACATCGAAACGATTGTTTTTATCTTCAACTGCCTATTCGGCAGTTCACCCATCCTTGGTTAATTATCTCCGTCGATATTAATCTTCAGCTGCCTATTCGGCAGTTCACATTTCGTCATGGCGCTGCAATACTTCAGCTCTATCTTCAGCTGCCTATTCGGCAGTTCACTTCAACGATTGCATCGACCACTCCCATAGTTCATCTTCAGCTGCCTATTCGGCAGTTCACAACCTCGCCGGGGTCTGGCGTTCCTGCATCATATCTTCAGCTGCCTATTCGGCAGTTCACGGGCAGTACGAAACCACGCTCTACTTCAACAAATCTTCAGCTGCCTATTCGGCAGTTCACGGCTGCTCCCAGGCTTTATGTTTCGTCCTGGGATCTTCAGCTGCCTATTCGGCAGTTCACTATGAACACTATCTAAAATTTCACTAGTGTTCAATAGGTTGATGAATTTATTCTATTTTTACCATCTAAAAAAGATGCGGAAGAAAATGGCATAAATTCAGATGGTTAAGCGTTGCTCACAAAAAAGGGTTAACGGGTATCGTTCGGCTTGAATGGGCTCAGATCTGGCACTGTTCCGGTGAACTTTTGGTTAGTCGAGAGTCCGTATTGATTGAATTCAATCGATGTCGCCTGATTCACCGTCTCTTTTTGTATGTGAAGTAAAAAGTCTTGGCCTGTGCTTGCACTGCTGACCGCTGCGCAGTGAAACGGGTTTAGTTCTTTAGGTGGGTTTCGGGAGGCAGGCGTAAAGGCCTCACCTCTAGCCTCGGCTCTTTTTTTCAAACGTGCTAATCGCCTTCTACGATTCCCTGCAAATATCTTGGCTATGGTTTGATTTCGTTTGAACCGCACTTCTTTGCAGTTATCCGGGACTTTTGAAACCTCACTGAGTTTGAAAAATCCAATGTGCTTCATATCCTGAAAATAGGCTTGCTCTCTTAGCCCTGCCAACGTCTCTGCATCTGGATGGATAAAGGCAAT
>NZ_JAPEHY010000083.1:0-1222 GCF_028823715.1 Shewanella sp. K8 | reverse complement strand
TAATCAAAGTGAGATTTGAGAAAGGTATTGCCGTATCCATAGTATGCCAGCCTGCGCCATCAACGATGACCACTGCATGCCGGTCGCGCTCGGTTGCCAACGATATCAATTCAAGGTGAAGCATCATGGCATCTTTGTTGACCAAGGGCGTAATCAATGCTTCCGTTTTACCGCTACTTGGGCACACTGCCCCAAACAGATACCCATAATCAAATTGCTGCTGTTCGACGACACGGGGACGGCTACCCCGTTTTGCCCAAAGTCTTGTCGTTTGGTTTTGTTGACCAAATCTGGCTTCGTCTTGGAACCACACATCCACACGCTCAGTGGAAGATGACCCGGGATGAGACTGAAATCAAGCGCATGGAGTAAGCGGTACACATTGGCCAAGCTATAGCTCACATGCAGGTCGTTACAGATTTAAACTCTGATATCTTCAGCTATTAAGCGTCCACCGTCCTGCTTGATAGCATTCTTCTCGATAAACTTTTTAAGTTGCTCTAATTGATGAGGAGAGAGTTGATTGGGTCGTCCGGATTTAGGTTTATCAAGCAAACCATCGCGTCCATCAGCCAGGTAATTTGCGACCCAAGCATTAACACTGGTGCGACTCACACCGAGCAGGGCTGTTAATGACATAGTTGTCCGTGCGTATTCTTGATAAATGCAGTCGCCGCAACTGAGCTAATGAATATCCTTTTAGTTTGCCTTTGCAGAGTGGTAGGCATTAATCGTTTATCTCTAGCTATTCACCAATGCTCTAAGTTTCCCCAGGCTGCAAGCAGAGCAATGTGGTTTGTCAGTAGGCGCAGTTATTTATCATCGGCTGTATGAACATGTCGGGTATTCAGAGTCGATGAGCCGCGCAGCTAAAGTTTGGGATTCTGGCTTCGAGGCTATGAACTTGGGCGCAACCCTGTACTGGATGAGAAAACATTTTAGTAATTATGCAGAATCTCGATTATTTCTGACTGGTTTCATGACTAATAAGGTGTAATGCATGAGTTGAATCTTTCCCCTAAGTACGACTACCAGAATTGTTTATACAAATAGGTTTGTGGATAAGTCTGTGGTTAATTGGTAGGTAAGCTGTGTAGTTGAACGGGGTTTCTACAGTCGACCAATAAATTGAGTTTTTCTTTTAAAAAGCCCTTGCACAAAAGTTCAGGCTCCCTATAATGCGCTCCCACTGACACGGCACAGCGGCAACGCGAAAGACGTG
>NZ_JAPEHY010000082.1:0-1368 GCF_028823715.1 Shewanella sp. K8 | reverse complement strand
ATGAGTTTACCCAGGCCCAAGGGACTAAGCCGCCTCCACCTGCTCAATACGTCAGATTAAGCGAAGCTCAGCTAACAAAGCGCGATCTTGACACTTTCCCTGAAGATATTAAGCAAAATGCGCTAAAGCGATACGAACTGCTTAATTTCATCGAGCGAAAAAATACTGGCGGATGGACACAAAAAAACTTAGACCCGTTGCTTGACTCATTTTTTGCCACAAACGGCGGGGAAAGGCCAAATTGGCGGACTGTCGCTCGATGGTATAAAAGTTACCTGGATAGTAATGGTGATTTAGTTTCGTTAGTGGAAAAAAACCACAAAAAGGGTAATAGAAACAAAAGAGTTGACGGCGATGAGCACTTTTTTGAAGTAGCCCTATCTCGCTTCCTTGACGCCAAAAGGCCAAACATAGCAAAAGCCTATCAGTATTATAAAGACACTATTACGATTGAAAATGATTCAATCATCGATGGAAAAATCCCTATCATTTCGTATAACAGCTTTAAAAACAGAATTAAGTCTCTTCCGCCTTACCCCGTAGCACTTGCCAGGCATGGCAAATTCATCGCAGATAAATGGTTCGAATACTGCGCTTCACATAAACCACCTACCAGAATTTTAGAGCGGGTGGAAATTGACCATACTCCGCTCGACCTTATCTTACTCGATGATACTTTATTGGTACCTCTTGGAAGGCCCTATCTGACATTGGTAGTAGATGTTTTCAGCGGTTGTGTATTGGGTTTCCATTTAGGCTACAACCCTCCATCTTACGTGTCAGCAGCAAAAGCCATAGTACATGCGATTAAGCCTAAGACACTCGATATGATTGGCGTAGAATTCCAAAATGAGTGGCCTTGCTATGGTAAATTTGAAACCTTGGTTGTTGATAATGGCCGTGAATTTTGGTCGACGAATTTAGATCACGCCTGCAAAGAAGCGGGGATCAATATCCAGTACAATCCTCCTCGCAAACCTTGGCTGAAGCCCTTTGTTGAGCGTTTTTTTGGGATGATAAATCAAAGTTTTCTCGCTGAAATCCCGGGAAAAACCTTTTCAAATATTCTGGATAAGGAAGAATACAAGCCTGAGAAAGACGCAATCATGCGATTTTCGGTGTTTGTGGAAGAGTTTCACAGATGGATCGTTGATGTTTACCATCAAGACACAAACTCGCGTGAAACAAGGATCCCCATTCAGAGATGGCAGCAAGGTTTTGATGTATACCCTCCGTTAAGAATGACCGCAGAAGATGAAAGGCGTTTCGAAGCGCTGATGGGACTTTCGGAGCGAAGAACCTTGACCAGAAATGGCATTAAGTTCTCGGACCTCATGTACGACTCTACCGCACTTGCCGACTACCGAA
>NZ_JAPEHY010000081.1:0-1692 GCF_028823715.1 Shewanella sp. K8 | reverse complement strand
CAAACTGCCCAAGGTTGAGCTTGAAAAGCCATTGGTGCGTAAGTATTTATCGCGCTGTGCCATTCTCCATGATAACGCCAGCACTGACTTACCTCAGGTTGGCTGGCATTGGAATAGTGCGGTATCGCTTGCCATGGCGCCCGGGGTAGGGGCCTTTACCGCCGGCGATTATTACAATCACGGTGGGCTGAGTCTGCAGGAGTGCTTAACGCCCGTGCTGAAGGTGAGCCAAGGGTGAGTGAAAGGTGCCAGTGATGGACGATAAGCTGATCACGGACAAAGCGATTAAAGAAGCCAAAAAGATGAAAAAGGCGGTGGCCAAACGGTTGGTTGACCACTTGCCAGAGGAGGAAGCCCCGGTTTCGGTGTTTATGGCGGGATCCCCAGGCGCGGGTAAGACTGAAACCGCACGTGCGATTATTCGTGCTTTTGCCGATGAGCATGGTCAAGGCTTAGTACACATCGAAAATGATGAGCTAAGGAAGGAGTTTGAGGACTACAATGGCCTGAATTCGCCGCTGTTTCAGCGCCCGGCTACACTTTTAGTAGAAGCCGTGCATGATAAGGCATTGAAGAATGGCGTTAGTTTTATCTTGGACTCGACGCTGTCAAGCTTTGAGAAAGCCAAAGATAATATTCAGCGTTCATTGGATAAACATCGCTTTGTTGAGATTATCTTTGTTTACCAAGACCCTGAGCAAGCGTGGCAGTTAGTCAAAGCGAGAGAAAGGGTTGAAGGTCGGGCGGTGTTTGTGGAGCAGTTTTTGGCGTCACAACGGGTGGTAAGTGAACTTAAACGCCACTTTGGTGACCAAATTGAGATTATGTTTATTGAAAAAAATATTGACGGTAACAATGACAAGCCCCACTTTAATGTGACTGACATTGACGCTTTACTGCGCAAAAAGTACAATCGCCAGTCCTTAGAGGTCATTGTTGGCATCAAGGCAGTAGATTAGAGGAGGAAGTGATGTTAGCTAAACGTGATAAGGTCAAATCGACCGCTTTCTCTGATTTTGTGCGACATGCATCATCCAGAGAGAAAAAGAAGTTCTTTGATAAAATCGTGAAAGAGACGATTCAAGAGCAAAAAGAGATGATTGCCAAGGCTAATAGCGACGGCTGTTTGAGCTGACACTAGCTGGACAATGATGATTGAATTAATGAAAGCCGCTGATATCAGCGGCTTTTCTGTTTAAAAATGCTTCGATGACTGATGTTCGACAGTGTGACTGCGCTTTGTTTTTCATCGGTTAGCGATTGCGAATATTCGCCCCGCTGGTAAAGCAGGATCACTGTGTCATCCTGCTCGCAGCCCAGATCCTGGCAGATTTCGGCCATGTCATCTATGTCCATCGCCCGTTTAAAGGCGTCTGTCTGCCTGGACAAGTTGTAGATACTGAAAATGCTGGCCATGACCCGCTTTTCGGCAGTGGTTTCGCCGCCACCTGGGTTCACAATTTGGTTAAATTCAACGGCAATCCCCTCGTCTAGCTTTGCGGTAAAATCCAGCGCTCGAGCCTTGGCACAGCTAGGGGTGTAATCATCGTAAGTCACACCGTTGACCCATTGGGCTTTTATCCAGTTTTTATCTTCGCCTCGCATAGCGCGACCACTTTTAGGCGAGGGGGATCCGTCAGATAAAAATTCAGCACGAATGAGCGAGATGGCATTAAGTAACTCAGGACAGTT
>NZ_JAPEHY010000080.1:0-2243 GCF_028823715.1 Shewanella sp. K8 | reverse complement strand
AGCATAAGCTGGAAAATCTCATCAAGAGATTGGTACTAATCTCGGGGAAAGGTCACATCTAAGACAAGTGGATGACTGCATTATGGTCAACTCAGGCTCTTTGCCCTGTGATCACAGAGGTCCTTGGCGACCTGGAGCCTATTAAATGCAAACTGGCAGAATGCATTGAAATCAGTGTGGTCTGATACACGTCGCAAAAACTCACCCAAGGCCTTGAGTGAATGGAATTCCGGCTGAGTTGTGTGGCAGTTTGCGATATAATTCCAGCCATTTTCACCACTGATCCACTTGTTCGGTACACAACTCTTTCAAAGGCAATCATAGGTAATGGAATCGACAGAGTCTCTCATCCAAGCAGGTTTTAAGTTTGGTAAAAATGGTGCTCATGCTGCGCGTAGTATGATGATTGAAGAGCTGAAGTTATTGCTGCAATCTAGGCCAGAAAATGCAATGCGTGAGGACTACATGGCAGATATTGTCGATGCCAATGTATTGCATAAATCCAGTGCTAATGCCCGAAAGCTAACCTATCGGCACCTGGTTGATTTGTATGGCATGTCGCCACAAATTCCGCTGTTTAAGGTGTTTAGGCAGTTGTGGGAGTTGTCCGAAGAAGCTCAGCCGTTGCTGGCGCTGCAATTGGCGGTGGCAAGAGACCCTCTGCTTAGAGGCTCTGCAGATGTGATATTGGCGCTGGAGCCTGGGCAGCTGTTAACCAGAGAAACAATGGAAGCTCACTTAGCCAAGGATGATCCAGAAAGATTCAGCCCTGCTTCGTTGAAGTCATTCTCTCAAAATCTCAATGGTACCTGGACTCAGGCTGGCTACTTAACCGGTCGAAATAAGAAGTTTCGCGCAGAGCCAAAAGTCACCTATGTGAATCTAGTCTTTGCATTGGTGTTAGGCCATTTCCAAGGGCTATCAGGAAAAAGACTATTTACCAGTTTTTGGAGTCGCCTCTTGCTGGTGGACCAAACCACCATGCAAGAGCTTGCACACCGTGCAACATTGCGAGGCCTAATTAACTATAAGCAAGCCAGTGAGGTTGTCGAAGTCTCTTTTACCCCTCTAAACCTCACAGTCAAGGAATGAATCCATGTCAGACAGACTGTCTAAATTACTTAAAAGCTTCAACAGTCACATCAGTGTGCCTTGGAGCAGTAATATCTCGGCGGAAGAGAAGGCGATTTTCGTCGTTTACGACAAGGCCGATGAGCTCAAATTACGTGCGCGTATGGCCGAGTTTCAACAGGTGTGTGTTGAAAGCCAGCACCCTTGGTTGGCGCTGGATTTGACCAATGAATTTCCAAACTGGATGGCTGAGCAAGATTACAAAGAAGCCTACTTTGAAGACCCTGAATACTTAGAGGGAAGTTACGACTACTTCGCTGATGAGCTGGTCGCCAAGCTCTGTGAGCAAATAAATGCTCAACAAACACAGGATACTGTCGTTGCCCTTATGGGATGCGGCACTCTATTTGGCTTTGTGTCAGTCTCTGCGCTGGTTAAGTCCTTAGCCGCACAGGTTCAAGGTCGCCTGGTGGTGTTCTTTCCAGGAGAATATCACGATAACAACTACAAATTGCTCGATGCCAAGGATGGATGGGGCTACCAGGCCACCGCCATCACAGCCGTTTAACGAGGGAGCGTACTATGCAAAACCGCGATATTTATAAGTTAGACCCACTTGAATCCAAACTCGCCAACAACGGCGTGGCCGAAGTGAAAGACGACCTTTCCCAAGGGGCATTAGAAACGCTCGCCTATGAGCTTCGTACCTTCGTATGCAGCGGCGCGTACGCCAAAGGCTTGGACGATATCCTCAGCACCTTCTTGCGTAACGTAAAAGTAAGCGGTGAACAACCCGGCGTTTGGATTTCCGGCTTCTTTGGCTCGGGTAAGTCACACCTGGCCAAAATGCTCAGAACTCTGTGGACCAACCAAAAAATTCACGATGGCACAGATGCCCGCTCTTTGGTCGAGTTGCCCGAAAACATCAGCCGGCACTTTGACGAACTCTCAACCCTGGGCGCCAAGCTTGGCGGTCTGCATGCGGCGTCCGGCACCTTGGGCGCCGGCGCCGATGACAAAGTGCGTTTGGCGCTGCTGGCGGTCATTTTCAAATCCGTTGGCTTATCTGAGCAGTATCACCTGGCAAGATTTGAGCTCTGGCTCAAGGCCGAAGGCGTATTGTCCGAGGTTAAAGCCTACATAGCACAGCACGCCAAAGGTAAAGAAGGCGA